>JAEUMC010000769.1 GCA_016793415.1 Devosia sp.
GTGCTGCTTTACGATAGCGGGCATGCCCTGTCCCATCCGCGGATCCTCGCCTTCTGGGGCGCCGGGCTCGGGGTGCTGGCAGTCTACCGCATGGTGCTGCATCAGGTGGTGATGCGCTGGACGCGCCAGGGCAAGCTCAAGCGTCGTACGGTGATCGTCGGCGGCGGCAAGGATGCCGAAGCGCTGATCGAATCGATCCAGACCAGCGGACGCGACGATATCGACCTGCTCGGCCTGTTCGACGACCGCAACGACGATCGCTCGCCCGAATCCGTGGCCAGCCTCGCCAAGCTCGGCCACGTCGCCGAGCTCATCGAGTTTGCGCGGCAGACCCGCATCGATCTGGTGATCGTGTCCATGCCGTTGTTCGCCGAGCACCGCGTGCTCGACATGCTGAAGCAGCTCTGGGTACTGCCGGTCGATATCCGGCTCTCCGCCCACATGAGCAAGCTGCGTTTCACCTCGAAGGCCTATTCGTATGTCGGCGGCGTGCCGGTGTTCGACATGGCGGACCGGCCGATCTCGGACTGGAACCTGGTGTTCAAGTGGCTGTTCGACAAACTGGTCGCCATCACGGCGCTGATCCTGCTGGCGCCGGTGATGGTCGCGACGGCCATCGCCATCAAGCTCGAGAGCAAGGGGCCGGTGTTCTTTCGCCAGAAGCGCCACGGCTTCAACAACCAGCTTATCGACATGTGGAAGTTCCGCTCGATGCGGACCGACATGCTCGATGCCAATGCCGCCAGGCTCGTGACCAAGGACGACCCGCGGGTCACCAGGGTCGGCAAGTTCATTCGCAAGACCTCGATCGACGAGTTGCCGCAGCTGTTCAACGTGCTGCTGGGCGAACTGTCGATCGTCGGACCGCGCCCGCACGCGCTGGCGGCCAAGGCTGACAACCAGCTCTACTACGATGCGGTCGAGGGCTATTTTGCCCGCCATCGAGTCAAGCCGGGGATGACCGGCTGGGCACAGATCCACGGCTGGCGCGGCGAAACCGACACGGTCGACAAGATCATGCAACGAGTCAACCACGACCTCTACTACATTGAAAACTGGTCGCTCTGGCTCGACGTGAAGATCGTCGCGATGACCCCGATCTCGCTGTTCACCCAGCGCAAGAACGCGTTCTGAGGTGGCTGGGGTGGAGCAACGGTTCTTCCCCATGCTCGACGTCGTTCCCGGCTTTCGCAGGGATGACACCCAGCGGGTGGCGCGATGAGCGCGACAGCCTCGACCGCCTCCCCCGCCCGCGCCACCGCCTGGCTCGGCGCCCGCGCCACCGCGCTGCTCGACGCCCTTGTCGTTGGCTGGATCTTTGCCGGCGGCATGGTGATCACGGAACCATCGCCTTATGAGCTGGCGTTCCTCGCCGTGCTCGGCGTCTCGATGTTTGCAGGCTTCACCCTGCGCCGCTCGACGCTGGGGCTGTTGGTGCTGTTCGCCAGCTTCGTGCCGTTCGCCGTCATCGCCGCGTTCCAGGTGCGCTTCAGCAGCGTCCCCGATGCACTGATCTACCAGGCGGTGACGATCTTTTTGTTCTTCACCTCGTACTGGGTGGCCAACTATGTCGCCGATGCGCCGCAGGCGCGGATGCGGCTGATCATCGGCGCCTATCTCGCCACCGCCCTGCTCTCGGCGGTGCTTGGTACGCTCGGCTACCTGGGCATCGGCCACGACCTCTTCACCCGCTACGACCGGGCCAAGGCCTTCTTCAACGACCCCAACGTTTTCGGCCCGTTCCTGGTGCTGCCCGCCATGTATGTGCTGCAGCGCCTGCTGCTGGGCACGCCGCGCCGCGCCGCCTGGGCGGCGCTGGCCTATGGGGTTCTCGTCATCGGCGTCTTCGCCAGTTTCTCGCGCGCCGCCTGGGGGCACATCGTCATCTCCAGCGCCATCGTCTATATGCTGGTCTTCCTGCTCGAAGCCAGGGCGCGCCAGAAGGTCCGGATGCTGTTGCTCGCCATGACCGGCCTGCTGATGCTGGTGGTCGCGGCAGCCGGCATCCTCTCCATCCCGCAGTTCCGCTCGTTCATCGAACTCCGCACCCAGTCGCAGAACTATGACACGGGAGAAAGCGGTCGCTTCGGCCGGCAGGGCTATG
>JAEUMC010000795.1 GCA_016793415.1 Devosia sp.
AGCCCTCGGTGGTGTGTGCGCCCCTGCAGGTCTGCGATATCGAACTGCAGCCGGGCGAGATCGTCCGCGACGTGCTGATCGGCGATACCGTCAGGTGGAAGGTCGAGCCGGCAACGTCGGGCGCGCCTGGCGCCCAGGCGGTGCATCTGATCGTCAAGCCATCGGAACCGGGGCTCGTGACCTCGATGGTGGTGACGACGTCGCGACGGACCTATCACATCCAGCTCAAGTCGCATCACAGCCAGTACATGGCCCGTACCGGCTTCGACTATCCGGAAGACGTGAACGCCCGCTTCGCCGAGATCAACGCACGGCTCGAGGCAACCATCGTGCCGGGCGCCGGCGTCCCGGCCGATCAACTCAACTTCGCCTTCTCCATGTCGGGCTCGGCCCGATGGAAACCGACGCGCATCTACAGCGACGGGGAGAAGACCTACATCCAGTTCCCCTCCGCCATGTCAGGTCAGGACGCGCCTGTCCTGTTCGTCGTCTCGGGCGGCCAGAACCGCATCGTCAACTACCGCATGAATGGCACCATGATGGTGGTCGATTACTATATCGACCAGGCGATCCTCGTCTCCGGCGTCGGCAATCGCCAGCAGAAGATTACCATCAGGCGGGGAGGGTAGGGGCCATGCAGATGCTCTCTCTTCCGGTCCGCCTCTTCGCGGCGCTGCTGCTCGCTGTACCCTTGGCGGCGTGCCAGACGCTCGGCGGCACCGGCCTCGTCACCAGCACTGTGACGACGGAGTTGACCCCCGAAGCCGCTACGTCGATCGCCGGCGACATGGTGGGCCGTTTCGCCGAGCAGGTCGGGCCGGGCAACACGACGATCGTCCTCACCCCGGATGGGTCGGTCTTCGGGCAGGCCCTCGAGGCGTCGCTCAAGGGCTGGGGCTATGCCATCGTCACCGACCAGCAGACCAAGGGCACGGCGACGGTTCCGCTCGCCTATGTCGTCGATGCCTTCGAAGGTAGCGTGCTGGTTCGTGTGTCCACGAAGACCGTCGACATCACCCGGATGTACAAGCTCAGCGCCGCCGGCGCGGAGCCGACAAGCCCGATCTCGGTGATGCAGAGGGCGTCCGGAGGGACGTCATGACCGAGTCGCTGAAGCTCGGCGGGGTGGACGAGCAGAAGGGTCCGCGCATCCGTCGGCTCAACCGGGTGCCGATCATTGTCGCGATCGCGCTGGTGGTGGCGTTTCTCGCGGTCATCATCTACGGGCTAACGTCGCGTGGTCTGCAATTCGGCGGGGCAAACGATGGGCAGAGCACGGTGCGGCCGGCGACGACGGATGCCGACCAGCTCAAGCGCGGCATTCCCGACGGCATCATCGGCGAGCCCGCGCCGGTGATCCTGCAGCCGACGCCCACCGAGACCAAGGAGGCGACAACCAATCCGTTCGGGCCGGTCACGCCGAGCGAAGAGGTGACCTCGGAGCGGCCGGCGCTAGAGCCGGAAGAGGTCTGGCGCGCGCGCCTCGAACGCGAACAGCAGGAGCAATATCTGCGCGAACTACAGCGCCAGCGCATGGCGAGCGTTCAGGCCGATGCCGCGGCCTTCGACTCGCCGATCGCGGTCGATGTCGGCAATTTGGCCGATGCAACCGCGACGCCGGCAGCGACACCCGCCTCCAGCAGTGGCGCGATGGCCACCAATCAGCCGATGAGCGCCCTCGACCTTTATGCGGCCGCCATGAAGGCCGGCGCGCAGAATACGGATCCGAACGGGCAGGCGGCCAAGGAGAGCTTCTTCAATCAGGATATCGCCGATCTGGGGTATCTGCCGAAATCGGTGGTGCCGCAGCTCTCGCCCTATGAGCTCAAGCGCGGCTCGGTCATCCCAGCCACGCTGGTCACCGGCATTAACTCGGACCTACCCGGCCGCATCACGGCGCAGGTGTCGCAGAATGTCTATGACAGTGCGACCGGACGGCACCTCCTCGTCCCGCAGGGCTCGAAACTCTTCGGACGCTACGACTCGAAGGTCGCTTTCGGCCAGAGCCGCGTCCTAGTCATCTGGACCGACATCATCTTTCCGAACGGCTCGACGCTGCAGATCGGCGGCATGGCCGGCACCGACGCCGCCGGGTATGGAGGTTTTACCGACAAGGTCGACAACCATCTGCTGCAAACCTTTGGGTCGGCGATCCTCGTGGCGCTGATCGGCGCCGGGTCGGAAATGATGCTCCCCGAGGACAACAACAACACAGGGAACGACGCCGAAACCTCGGCGCGCAAGTCTTTCGCCGAAACCTTCGGCGAGATTTCGGAGCAGACCGTGTCGAAGAACCTTGATGTTCAGCCGACGCTCGAGATCCGACCGGGCTATCAATTCAACGTCCTGGTCGACCAGGATCTCGTGTTTCCGGGGGCTTTTTGATGGTCGCTGTGTCGGTGGTCGACGCCAGTTCGTGTTGTACGCGCTCATCGCCACCGACCATTGTTTTCTGGAATCGAACTGTATTGAACGAGCTATTCCTCCACCTGATCGATACCCTATCGCTTCCGCTCGATGAGCGGGGAGCCCGGCGGGCGCTGCGCGATTTCGCGGAGGAAGCCGGCTTCACCTACTTCGCCTATCTCTACCTCAAGGGTCCGGAGACCTTCGTCGTCTCCAACTATCCGCGCGAGTGGCAGGCGCTCTATCTCGAGAAGAACTATCTTCGGATCGACCCGATCGTCACCAACGCCAAGCACGGGCCGCCGCTCTTCACCTGGTCGGGCGAGGACACGCGTCGCATCGGCCGCCGCGACGTCAGCCAGTTCTTCTCGGACGCCGCGCGCTTCGGCATCCGGTCTGGGCTGTCGGTCTCGGTGCCGGTCGGATTCCGCGACCGGATGGTCTTCACGCTCGCCGGCGAAAAGCCGAAGGTCCATGTCGAGGGTGGCATCGACCCAGTCACCGCGGCGGTCGCAGTGGCGTTTGTCCATTCGCGCCTCGCCGGCGCCACGAGCGATGCGTCGCTCGCGTCGGACGTCAAGCTGTCACCGCGCGAGGCGGAATGCCTGCGCTGGTTCGCCGAGGGCGTCTCCATGCCGGACATCGCCGTGATGCTGGATATCTCGGCCCGCTCGGTGCGGTCCTATATCGACGAGGCGACGCGCAAGGTGGGCGCGGCGAACAATCGTCAGGCCGGAACGATCGCGACGCGCATGGGCCTGATCTGAGCGGCGGTCTAGTTCAGAACCGCGCGTCGCCCACCGACATCTGGAACGTAGCCCAGCCGATTGAGGACCTGGTTTACGAGCTGATGCTGCGTATGGACGTTGAGCATGGCGACACAGTATTCGTGCCGCCGACCCTCGAGATCTTCTCCCGAACTGGAG
>JAEUMC010000820.1 GCA_016793415.1 Devosia sp.
TCGCCGCTCAAGATCTTCATCCAGCCGGGCTCGGCCGTGCCGCCCAGCGCCTGGGAAGAGTCGGGCGGCTACTATGGCTACGAGGAGCAGCGCGAGTTCCTCGCTCACGACATGGGCACGGTCAGCCTCGACGAGGTGATGGACTGGCCCTCGGTATGGAACCCGGAGAACCCCGGCTATATCCGCATGTGGGGGATGATCGGCGCCACCATGGAGATGCGCGGCGTGGTCGAGGGCCATGGCTCCGGGCTGATCGACCCGCATGACCTCTCGGCCTTTGCCGCCGCCGGCATCTCGTCCGACCACGAGGTCTGGGCGCTGGAGGAGGCCTGGGAGCGGCTGAGCCACGGCATCTTCACCGAGCTCCGCCCGTTCTCCTATGACGTCATACTTCCCGGCCTGATCGAGCGGCTCACCGACTGGTCGAACATCGCCTTCACCACCGACGACCGCTCGGCTTCCGAGACGCTGGAGAAGGGCGCCGCCGACTACAACGTCCGGCACGCTATCGAATATGGCCTCGCGCCGGAGATCGCCATCCAGTGCGCCACCATCAACCCGGCGCGCCACATGCGCATCGACCAATGGGTCGGCTCGATCTCACCGGGACGCTATGCCGACATAGTATTGCTCGACGACGTCAAGACGCTGTCGATCCGGCACGTCTATGCGGACGGGCAGCTGGTGTCGGAGGGAAAACAGTTCCTCGGGCCACTGGCCGCGATCGATTGGCCGGACTGGGCGCGAAAGACCATGAATATCGGCCGCGTCCTCGGCGCCGACGATTTCGCCATCAAGGCCGAGCCGGGCCGCCACACCATGCAGGCGGCGGTGCTCAGGCCGTTCCACTGGAACGAGGATTTTCTCGTCGAAGCCTTGCCGGTGGTCGACGGACTGGTGCAGCGCGACGCCGAGCGGCTGATCACCAAATGGGCGCTGGTCGACCGCTATCGCGGCGATGGGGCGGTGGCAAAAATGTTCTGGACCGGTTGCGGTCCGGCCGATCCGGATACCGCGCTCGCCTCCTCGGTAGCGCATGACAGCCACAATGTCTGGTGCATCGGCTCGTCCGACGAAGCCATGGCCATGGCGGTCAACCGGCTGCAGCAGATCGATGGCGGCTGGGTGCTGGTGCACAAGGGTGAGGTGGTCGCCGAGATGCGCTTCGAGATCGGCGGGCTGATGACGGCGCGCTCGGCCGAGGCGTTTGATGAAGACATGCAAGCCTTCTACCGCGCCGCCGAAAAGGTCGAGTGGATGTACAAGCCCTCGGCGCTGAACCTCTGGAAGCCTGGGTTCCCGGAGTTCCTGAAGTTCGCGACGCTCACCTGCTCACCCTGGCGCTGGGTGCTGGTGGCGCCGAGCGAACTGGCGCCCGAAGGGTTCGTCAACGTGCAGACCGGCGAGCAGCACAAGGTGGTCTGGTGAGCGGGCTGCGGAGCCGGAGCATCCGCGGCACTTTCGTCCACGCGCCCGTACGTGGCGAGCTCGAGGTGCTGCGCGACGCGGTGATCGCCATTGGCAGCGACGGCACCATCACCAGCATCGGCGCCGCCGCTGCGGGTGTACCGGACGGAACCGTCGAGCTGCCGGCCGGCCAGCTGGTGCTGCCGGGCTTTGTCGATCTCCACATCCACGCGCCGCAATACCCGCAGCTCGGCATGGCGCTCGATGTGCCGCTCGAGGTCTGGCTCGGCAAATACACCTTCCCGCTCGAGGCGCAGTATGCCGACCTCGATTTTGCGCGCGAGCGCTACGCAACGCTGGTCCGGGACCTCCTCGCCTCGGGCACTACCACGGCGCTCTATTTCGCCACCGTGCACCGCGCGGCCACCGAGCTCTTGGCCGAAATCTGCCTCACCGCCGGCCAGCGGGCGCTGGTCGGCAAGGTGGTGATGGACGATCCGAAAAGCTGCCCGGACTATTATCGCGATGCCTCGGCCGAGCTGGCCGTGGCCGAGACCCGTGCGGTGATCGACCACATCCGGGCGCTGCCCGACAATGACCGGGTGCTGCCGGTGATCACCCCGCGCTTCATTCCCTCCTGCACCGATGCGGCGCTCACCGGGCTCGGCAAGCTGGCGGCGGAATGCGATTGCCACGTCCAGACCCATTGCTCGGAAAGCGACTGGGCTCATGGCTATG
>JAEUMC010000794.1 GCA_016793415.1 Devosia sp.
AGCCGCAGGCCTCCGATCACCGTACCTTCAGCAGGATGATGACGAGGAACCAGAGGCTGGCGAGGTGGATCAGCAGGAAGCGGAGCAGCACCTGGGAGTTCGACCAGTTGAGGTTCTTGCGGGCGTGATCGTGGAAGGGGAAACGGATCGAAGAGAGGATCCGCAAGCCGAAAACCCGGATCAGCGCCACTTTGGCGAGCCCGGTGGCGCCGTTGAACAGCATGAGCGGGGCGACGAAGAAGATCATCGCCGGGTTGCCCGACACCACGATGCAGATGCCGACGAACAGCCCGATCGGGCGTGAACCGGCATCGCCCATGAGCGCTGCGCTGGGCGGCGCATTGTGCCAGAGGTAGCCGACGATGACGCCGCAGAAGATGGCGGCGACGATGGCCCAGTTGGCGGCGTCCTCACGGAACGGGATCAGCAGGTACTTGGCGTTCGCGGCGTCGCCGACCACCATGTAGAGGATGAAGCCGAGCGCGGCGATGGTGACGGCCGAGAGCGAGCCCGAGACGCCGTCGACCCCGTCATTGCAGTTGACCGCGTTGATGCAGAGCCAGACCACCGGTGTGTAGATCAACAGCCCCAGCCAGAACGGGATGTCGAACACCATCGGGGTGAACGGCAGCCATAGCCTGGTGTCCTGCCCCCAGAGCAGCACGACACAGACGAACAGCGCCACCAGCAGGTCGGTAAGGCCCAGTGTCAGTTCGCTTAGACCCCCGGTGCGATCGTCGATGAAACCGACGCCCGAGGCGAGCAGCACCGCGCCCATCGAGAAGTAGATGTGCGGGTCGATCGGCGAGAACAATGCGACGACCGCGAGGAGGATCAGGATCATGATCAGCCCGACGCCCACGGGCTTGCCGACGCTGTCGGCGGCGCCGACTGCATGCGCCCTGCCCCGGTCGCGCGGCAGCGCCTCCCACAGCCTCGGCAACAGGAACAGCGTCGCCAACGCCGAGACGAGCGAACCGACGGTGGCGAGGACCACGAAGGACGAGAGCAGGCGGGCGGGACCCCAGATCGGGGTCAGCAGGTCGGCAAGGTAGGTCAGCATGATTTGGGAGGCGTCCCGGCGCGGCAATGCATGCAGCCGTAGCCGAAGCGGGCGCCGAAATCGAAGCACGATTGCGGCTTTTCAACCACCCCGCGTCAGCGTCCGCCGAAGGCGCCGGTGGTGAGGCCGGCGATGAAGGCGCGGTTGCCGAAGACGAAGACCAGCAGCACCGGGACGATGGCGATGACGCTGCCGGTCATCAGCAACGGCCAATCGGTATTGTACTGGCCCTGCAGCGTGGCCAGCGCAACGATGGCCACCTGCATGTCGGGCTTGGTGGTGGTGATCAGCGGCCAGAGGAAGTTGTTCCACTGCGCGACGAAGGTGAAGATGGCGAGCGCCCCCAAAGCGGGCTTCGCCAGCGGCAGGACGATGGTGAGGTAGATCTGGGCGTGCGAGGCGCCGTCGATGCGGGCTGCCTCGAGCAGTTCGGCGGGGATCGATTTCAGATACTGGCGCAAGAGGAAGGTGCCGAAGCTCGAGAAGGCGTAGGGCAGGATCAGGCCCTGGTAGGTGTCGATCCAGCCCAGCGTCTTGATCAGGATGAAGTTGGGGATCAGCGTTACCTGCGAGGGCACCATCAGTGCCGCGAGGTAGATGAGGAACAGCACTTCGCGGCCGCGGAACCGCAAGCAAGCGAAGGCATAGGCAGCCATCGAGCAGGTGATGAGCTGCAGCAGCGTCACCAGCACCGAAACCACCAGGCTGTTGGCCATGGCCCGCCCGAACGGGATGGTGGTGAAGATGCGGAGATAGTTCTCGACCTGCGGGTCGGCGGTGAACAGGGTCGGCGGGAACTGGAACACGTCGGCCGCCGGCTTGAACGAGGTGGCGATCATCCAGACGAACGGGCCGCTCATCAGCAGCGCGCCGACGAGCAGGACCACGAACAGCACCCAGTCGGTCGCGGTCTTACCCATAGTGCACCCAGCGGCGCTGCAGCTTGTATTGCACCAAAGTGAAGGCGAGGACGATCAGGAACAGCACCATCGCCGCGGCGCTGGCATAGCCCATCTGATAGAACTGAAAGCCGTTCTGGTAGATGTAGTAGACCAGCGTGTTGGTGGCGTTGGCGGGGCCGGCCTTGGTCATCACCAGCACCAGTTCGAACACCTGGAAGCTGCCGATGATCGAGATCACCAGCACGAAGAAAGTGGTGGGCGAGAGCAGCGGCAGGGTGATGTGCCAGAAGCGGTCCCAGCCGGTGGCGCCATCGAGCGCGGCAGCATCGTGCACGTCCTTGCCGATATTCTGCAGGCCCGCGAGAAACAGCACCATGGCATAGCCGAGGTTCTGCCAGATCGAGACGATGATGATGGCCGGCATGGCCCAGCGGGTGGAGCCCATCCACTTGGGCAGATCAGTGACGCCGACGAGGCTGAGGGCGGCGTTGATCAGCCCGAAATTGGAGTTGAACAGCCAGGCCCAGACCAGAGCCGCGGCGATGGTGCTGGTGACCACCGGCAGGAAATAGATGACGCGAAAGAACGTCTGGCCCTTGATGCCGCGGTTGAGCACCAGCGCGCAGGCCAGCGCCAGGGCGATCTGCACCGGCACCGAGATCAGGACGAAATAAGCGGTATTGCCGAGCACCTTGGCAAAGATCTCGTCCTTGGCGAGGGCGAGGTAATTGCCGATGCCCACCCAGGTCACCTCGTTGAAGAGGTTCCACTGGGTGAACGAGATAAAGAACGCCGAGATCACCGGAATAGCGGTGAAGATGGCGAACAGCACCAGGCTGGGCGCGAGGAACAGCCAGGCGGCGCGCTCCTCGGCGCGCGCCACCTTGGTCAGCCTGAGCCGACTTCGGGCCACTATTTGTCGATCCCGTAGATATAGGCGGCGTTCCGATAAAAGATCCGGTCCTGATCGTCGGCTGAAAGCCCCATGGTGTCGAAGGCCGCCTTCCAGCGCTCGATATCGCCCTTCACCCGGCGCAGGTCGGAATCGGAGCCGTAGACGAGCTTGCGCGGCGAGATCTCTTTGCCGATATAGCCGCCTTCGACGATGTGGTTGTGCACCACGTCGCCGCCGCTGATGTCGAAATAGAGCCGCGGACGCCAGCGCGCGACGGCGCTGGCGGTGCGGTAATCCGGCCAGCCCAGATGCGCCCCGATGATGAACAGCTCGGGGAAATAGAAGGCAATGGTATCGAGATAGATCGGCTGCATGCGGGCGCTGGAATAGCCGTAGCGCTCGCGCTTGATGCCGCGCGACAGCCGGGTGACCAGCGCCTCCTCATCGGCGCCTTCGGGGATCGCCTTCCAGGCATCCTCCTTGCCGCCTTCGAGGTAATCGACCGGGCCGCCGAGGATGCCGGTGTGGAACAGGATGCGCAAGCCTCGCGCCTGCGCTGCCTCGTAGAACGGGTAATAGGCCGGATCGTCGTAGTTGCGCGACACGCCCGAGATCTTGATGCCGTGAAAGCCGCGCTGGTAAAAATCCTCGACCAGCGTCACCGGGTCCTTGTCGAGCTCGAGCCGGCCCAGCGCGACAATCAGGTCCGGGCGGCGTTCCAGCGCGCCGGCCAGCGCATCATTGCCGCGGCCGGGGTTGGCGAGGAGCGCGACCTTCTCGATCCCGGATTCCTCGCAGGTATCGGACAGCGCCTCGAGGAAGCCGATCTCGGCGCCGCGCGAGAACAGCTTGTCCCAGAAGCCGTAGTGAACGTGTGCATCGAAGACGCGCATGGGTCAGATCCAGTTTGCTTTTGAGGAGAGGCCGGGGCGCCCGATCGCGTCCCGGCCAGCAGAGTGGCCTGCTGATTTCGTCTACTTGGCCAGTTCGGCGTTGACCTTGTCCTTGATGGCGCCGAGCGCATCGGCCGCACTGCTCTCGCCGTTCCACACCAGATCCAGTGCCGGCTGGATGTAGAGGTTGGAGAGATCGACGAAGCGCGGGAACTGCGGGAACTGTTCGCCGACATCGGCTTCCCTGAGGAACACGTCGCCGAACGGGGCCTTGAAGGCCGCCCGCACCGTCTCGTTGCCGGTCATCGCCGGCACCGCCGCCGCCTTGGCGCCGGCAAAGATCGACTGCCCCTCAGGACCGGCGAGATATTGCAGGAACGCCCACGCCGCTTCCGAGTTCTTGCTGTTGGCATTGATGGCAAAGCCGGCGCCGCCGGTGCGGTTGGAATGGATGCCGGTGGGACCGCCAGGCAGATTGGCCACCGCCCACTTGAACGGCACGTCGGCGAAGGTGCCGAGCCGCGACGGGTTGGTGATCACCATGGCGGCCTGGCCGCTCGAGAACAGCTGGGCGGTGCCGCCGGCCTGCTCGGCCTCGAGGAAGTTAGGGGTGACCTTATCCTTGTTGATCAGGTCGCCGATATACTGGATCGCCTCGACCGCTGCCGGTTCGGCCAACAGGAAGGTGGTCGGCTTCAGCGGATCGTCGAACACCTTGCCGCCGTTCTGCTGCACCCAGGTGGCCCAATCGTTCGACTCGAGCGCCAGGCCATAACGGGTGATGCGGCCACCTTCATTGGTGGTCAGCTTGATCGCCGCGTCGCGCAGGTCGGCCCACTTCCAATCGGCGTTCGGATAGGCGACGCCGGCGGCGTCGAACGCATCGGAATTGTAGTAGAGGGCGCTCGGGGCGCTGTCGCGCGGGATGGAATAGAGCTTGCCTTCAAAACTGTGGGTGAGGAGCGAGCTCGGCACATACTGGTCGATCGGGAAGCTGCTCTGCTTGATCAGATCGTCGAGCGGCGCCAGCGCGCCGCGTGAAGCATAGCTCGGCACATTGGTGATGAAGAACACATCCGGGCCGGCGCCGGCGGCGAGCTGGGCATCCAGCCGGGTGAAGTAACCCGACCACGGCGCGTGCTGGATCTCGATCTTCGCATCCGGATGCGCCGCCTGATACTTCGAGACAATTTCCTCGAATGGCGGCAATTCCGGCGGGTCGCCCCAATAACCAAAAGTAATCGTCGACTGCGCAAGCGCAGGAGAAACCAACCCTAAAGCAGCGACGGCGTAGGCAAGCCACTTCTTCGTCATCTCGGACTCCCTTGTCTGTGGTCTGTGTTTATTCTCTACAAATCCTATAGACAATCACTACTAAGATAGCGCCAGGCTTACGAGGCTGTTTCGAGAAACATCTTTCCCCTGCCCTGCTCCACGGCGAACTTTTTGAGCGCACTCAGCGTCGGAGCCGCCAAGACGCCGTAGTCGGTGACCGACAGCGACCCGGCGAGCACCGCGAGTTCCGCCGCTTCCTCGGTGCAGCGCCCCGAGCAGAGCCCATAGAGGAAGCCGCCATTGAAGGTGTCGCCGGCCCCGGTGGTGTCCTTGACCGCCACTTCGGGTGCCGCCACCTTGATCCAGCGGCCGCCGTCGCTGACCAGTGCCCCGGCGGCGCCGCGCTTGATGGCGACGATCGGCACCAGTTCGGCGAGCTGCGCCGCCGCCTTCTTGGGATGCTGCGTGCCGGTGAGGGCGACCGCCTCATCCTCATTGGGCGAGAACACGTCCAGCAGGCTCAGGAACTCACGCACCCCAGGCGTTTCGAGGGTGAAGTCGCCGCCGCGGCAATCGGCGAACAGCTTTGCTCCACCGGCTTTTGCCTCGTGCATGAAGGCCAGCCATTCCGGCTCGAAGCGGAAGGTCTGCAGCAGCCAGGTTGGACGAACCTTGCCGAGCGTGCCCGCTGGCGGTGGCACGATGGCGCCATCGCCATAGGTGAGGAAACCGCGATCGCCGCCGGCGGAGAACACCGAAGTGACGCGGCGCAGCGGCTGGTCGAGGCGGTTGAACAATAATGGGCTGAGGCCGTCGCGGGCCGCCTGCTCCAGCACCAGGCCGCTGAACAGGTCGGAGCCGAAATCGGCGGCCCAATGGGTGTCGAGCCCGAGCCGGGTGAGCGCCAGGGCGATGTTGTAGGTGCCGCCCGGCAGTACCGCGAGATCGCGCGCCACCAACTCCGCGCCGAGCCTGGGCGCACCGGGCAAGCCGGCGAAGATCAGGTCGCAATAGTATTCGCCGGTGAGCAGCACATCAGCGGAGCGCATCACGACCACTCCCCGACATGGGCTGCATGCGCGGCGAGGAATTTTTCGACCAGCGGCTCGGCGCGCGAATAGGACAGCACCAGCGGGTGGGCGACCAGCGCCTCCACCGCGAGGGCACGGCTCCGTTCGGCCACCGCCTGCACCGTGAGGCGCTCGTAGTGCTTCACCGAGTTGACGAGATAACCCTGCGCGTCCGGCATGGCGCCGATCGGCTGCGGCCGGATACCGTGGTGATCGACGACGCAACTGACCTCGACCACGTCGCTGTCGCGCAGCCCCGCGATGGCGCCCTCGTTGGGAACGTTCAGTCCGGTCCGGATCGGCGTGCCGCCCTGCAGCGCTTCGATCAGGTCGAGCGCCACGCCGGCATAGCCTTCGCCGTCATGGGTGTCGGTCGCGGCGGCCACCGGCTCGGCATCGTCATGCGTATGCTGCATGTAGGTTGCACTGCGCTCGCGCTCGTAGGCGAAATAGACCTCGAGCGCCTGCCCCGGGGCGGCTAGCAGCTCGGCTTGGCGCAAGCGTGGCAGCAGCCGCTGGTTGAGCGCCTGGATCTCCTCGCCACGGGTCGGCCCGGCGGCGCCTGCCGCCACTGCCTCATCGGCGTAGTAGTAATAATAGAGGTACTCGTTGAGCCAGACGCCGTGCCGGCGCACCACATGCGGGGCGAACACCCGCTGCACGGTGCCTGCGAGGAAGCGATCGTCGGCCAGCGCATCGGGCAGCACGTCGCGGCCAGCCACTTCAGCACGCCGGGTGAAGGACAGGTGGTTGAGCCCGAACACCTCGGCGCGGACCGAGCGCTCCGGCAGCCGCAGCCATTTTGCGACGGCGGTCTGCGCGCCGTTGGCGCTGTCGCAGATGCCGACGCTGCGGCTGTAGCCGGCGTCACGCAGCGCCTGGGTGACGAGCCCGGCCGGGTTGGTGAAGTTGAACAGCCAGGCCTCGGGACTGACCCGCCGCAGCGTTTCAGCGTAGCCGAGAATGGTCGGGATCGAACGCAGTGCCATGGCGAAGCCGGCAGCGCCCGTGGTCTCCTGTCCGAGCACACCATGCGACAGCGCGATGCGCTCGTCGGCGATGCGGCCATCGATGCCGCCGGGGCGAACGGTGGTCACCACGTAGCTGGCGCCGGCGAAGGCAGTTTCGGCGTCGGTGGTGGTGGCGATGGAAACTCCACCGCCGGCGCGGCGGGCCAGCTCGGTGGCCAGCGCACCAATCAGCTCGAGCTGCGCGGCATCGACATCCATCAGGCAGATTTCGGTGAGGCCGGTCCGTGCGGCCCGGCGCAATGCCGAGTCGACGAATAGCGGGGCACGCAGCCCTCCCCCTCCGACAACGACCAGTTTCACCCTGACGTCCCCCGTTCCGTGCAACTGATCATATCCAGTCATAATAGGTAGGCAAGATGGAATCGTACGGCTAAGTTTCGTCGGCGGGCGCGGCGCCCGCTTCCAAAGCGCAATCAGTTCGGTTACCCCAAAGCCATGGCCAACGGCGTGACGCGCGACGATCCCCTACCGCTCTACAAGCAGGTGAAGGAACGCCTGCTGCGGGCGCTCGACGACGGCACCATTCCGCCCCGCGCGAAGCTCGCCTCGGAACGCGAGCTGGTGGAGCTCTATGGGGTCAGCCGCATCACCATCCGTCAGGCGATGACCGAGCTGGTGCTCGAGGGGCACCTGCGCAGCCACCCCGGCAAGGGCTTCTACCCCACCGGCCGCCCCAAGGGCGGCGTGTATGAGCTCGAACTGCTGCGCAGTTTTACCGCGACCGCCGTGGCGCATGGCCGCCGGCCGGGCAGCCGGCTGCTCACCGCGGCGCAGCTCGAGGCCCCCGAGGAGGTGGCGCGAGCCCTGCAACTCGAGGCCGGCGAACAGGTGATCTCACTGCGCCGCCTGCGCTTGATCGACGACCAACCGGTGGCCATCGCGCATGACTGGATGCCCGCGGCAATCGTTCCCGGAATCCTCGAGCTCGACTGGACGGTGCCGAACAGTTCGCTCTATGCCGAACTCGCCGGACGCTATGGCCTCCTGCCGCAGCGCGGCCACACCATCCTCTCGGCCAGGCTGGCCGACCCCGAGGAAAGCCGCCTGCTGGAACTGCCGCCACCGGCGGCCGTGCTGGGGGTCGAGCAGATGGCGTTCGACGGCGACGAACGCCCGCTCAACCTGACACGCTCCACCCACCACCCCAGCCGCTACCCGCTGCGACTCGACCAGGACTCGCGGACCAGCCGCACAGGTCGGTAAAACGGCTAACCGAGGAAAAAGCGCTCGAGTTCGGGGGCGACGACCTCGGGGGCAGCGCTGTGGGTCTGGCCCGCGAGAGAGCGGTGCGCAGCGCCGGGCAGCAGCTCGGCGACCGCGCGGGCCGAGTTTCGGATCCAGGCGGGGCTGGCGCCGCCGTCCATCACCAGCACCGGCACGGTGAGCTGATCCCACGCCCTTGGCGGCAGCGGCTTACCCGACATACGATCGCCCAGCACCGCTACGTCATAGG
Source organism: Devosia sp. (assembly GCA_016793415.1). Classification (GTDB taxonomy): domain Bacteria; phylum Pseudomonadota; class Alphaproteobacteria; order Rhizobiales; family Devosiaceae; genus Devosia_A. The sequence continues at coordinate 8,583 of JAEUMC010000794.1, forward strand.
CGAGCGTGTGGGCCAAGGCCTCGAGCGCCGGCCAGGCTGGTGCCGATCTCATCTGCGCCACAGCCCCGACCGGCGTTCCCACCACCTCGACAAGGAAATACTCCACCGCCTCGCCGCGCTGACCGGCGGCAAGCAACGCATTGATGTGGCTCGCAAAGTCGGGTGGCGGCGGCGGGCGGGCGGCGTCGGTGATGAAGGGTGGCTCATAGAGCGACAGTTTAGTCACCTTGCCCGGGAGTCTTGCTGTCGCCTCCAGCGACAGCACCGCGCCGGACGAGTGGCCATGGATGAAGGCGGCGCCACCAAGCGCCGCAATGACGGCGTCGATATCTTCGATCTCGCGCTCGACGGCGTAGGGTGGCCTATCGCCGCTCTTGCCCCTGCCCCGCCGATCGAAGGTGACGGTGGTGAAGCGGGGGGCAAGGAGCTTGGCCAGAGGTTGGGCGCCTAAGCCATCGCTCAATGCGCCGCCGATCAGGATCAGCGCGGGCCCCTCGCCCGAGCGGCTGATGGCAATGCGGGTGCCATCCTTCGAGGTGACCTCGGATGTTGCCTCTGCCAACGCCATCTCCTCTGCTGGGGATTGATGGGAAGTATGGAAGGTGCCGCGCCGGCAAGGCCGGCGGCGACGAAGCTGCACCTCGGGAGCGATGTCGATCACGTCCTCCGGCACCGGCTTTGCCGCACCCCGGTAACGGGTCGCGCCGCTGACGGTTCCCCGGGCCGCTGCCTATACCCCGTCGGCGAGCGACAGTTCGCGGGTGCGATCGACGGCGATATAGCGTTGAATCTGCGCGACGATCTGACTGGCATGTTCTGCCGCCAGGCGATCGCAGAGCTCGGCATCCTCGGCCTCGATGGCCGCGACGAGGGCATCGTGCTCATCGACATATTTGCGCGGCAGATGATCGTTGAAGCTCTTGTAGTAGTAGAGCCTGAGGATCCGGCGCCCCTCATCGAGCAGGCGGGTGAACAGCCCGGTGAAATAGGGATTGCCGCCGGCCTCGGCGATGGCGGCATGGAAGTTCCGGTTGTGCCCGATCATGCCGAGCACGTCGCCCTCGCGCACCGCCCTGGCATAGGCCGCCTGGTGGACGCGCATGGTCTCGAGATGCGCTCGCGTCCGGGTGCGAGCGGCGAGCCTGGTGGTCACCCGGTACATCAGGGTCAGCGCCTCGAAATAGACCGGCAGCGCGCCGAAATCGATCGGCGCGACAATGGTGTTGCGGTTGGGCAGCTGGCTCACCAACCCCTCGGCGGCAAGCCGCACCAGCGCCTCGCGCACCGGAGTGCGCGACATGCCGAAGGCCTCGGCCAACGTCACCTCATCGAGCGGCGCGCCGGGTTCCAGCGACAGATCGAGGATCGAAGCCTTGAGCTGCTCGTAGACCTTCTGCACCCCGGAACCTTTGACGCGTGGCGCAAACTCACGTGTTCCGCGCGAGGACCCACTCATCAATCCGGCTCCTGTCTGCTCCCGATTGACGAAATGTTAACGCGGCTGCATTGTGCCGACAAGATGCATGCAAGGATGCATCTGAGGAGAAGGGAGACGGAACGACATGCGTAATGTCATGAAAACCGCAGCGGGCCTCGCACTCGCCATCGTGCTGGGCGTGCCTGCAATGGCGCAGGACACGTTGACCATCGGCATCATGGTGCCCACCACCGGGTCGGAAGCCACCTATGGCCAGGATATGGCCAATGCGGTGAACCTCGCGATCGGCGAGATCAACGCGGCGGGCGGCGTCTTGGGCAAGCAGTTGACCTCGACCATCGGCGACGACGGCTGCGATGCGCAGCTGGCGGTGAATGCCGCGAGCAAGCTGGCGGCCTCGGGCGTCGTCGGCGTGGTCGGCGGTTATTGCTCCGGCGCTACGGTGCCGACGCTCAAGATCTACGGCGACGCCAAGATCCCGCTGATCATCCCGGCGGCCAACTCGACCAAGCTGATCCCGGAGAACCCGGGCAACGCCTTCATGATCAACTCGACCGGCAACGACCAGGTGGCCAAGGCGATCGAGTACTTCAACGGCAAGGGCGTCAAGAAGATCGCCATCATCAACCAGGGCGATGCCTATTCGCAGGACCTGGCCGACCTGACCAAGAAGAACTGGGAAGCGGCCGGCACCACCGTCACCGACATCGAAGTCACCAACAAGCGCGGGCCGTACTACTCGGCGGTCGTCACCGCCATCACCTCGGCCAACCCCGACGCGGTGTTCTGGACCGCCTACTATGCCGATGGCGGCCTGTTGATCCGCCAGCTGCGCGAGCGCGGCTACCAGGGCCTGATCGCGGTGGGCGACGGCTCCAACTCGCCCGAGCTGTTCAAGATCGCCGGCCCGGCGGCCGAGGGCGTCATCGCCTTCTCCAATCCGACCGCCGAGTTCCTGCCGGAGGCCAAGGCCTTTGCCGAAGCCTACCAGAAGCAGTTCGGTGCCGCTCCCGGCCCCTACTCGACGCTGAGCTATGACGCGATGAAGCTGCTCGCCTGGGCGCTCAACACCGCCGGCACCACCGACTCCGCCAAGGTGATCGAGACGCTGCAGGGCGCCAACTTCACCGACTCGATTTCGGGCCCGATCTCGTTCACGCCCGAAAAGACCCTCGCCCGCTCCAACTTCGTGGTGCTCGAAGGCAAGGGCGGAGCCTGGACGCTGGCGCAGTAATCGCCTGGTGCAATCGCGGATCGGCGCTCCGGCGCCGGTCCGTCTCTCGGGCAAGTCGACTGAAGGGCGAGGTGGCGGGTGAGCATCTTCGACATCTTCACGAACCAGCTGCTGAACGGCATCGTGCTGGGATCGTTTTATGCGCTGGTGGCGCTCGGCTACACCATGGTGTTCGGCGTGGTGAAGCTGCTGAACTTCGCACATGGCGAGCTCTATATGGTGGGCGGCTTTGCCGGCTTCCTGGTGCTGTCGTTCCTCGCGCCCTATCTCGGGCCCGGCTGGCTCGGCGTCGCGGTGTCGATGGTGCTGGCGATGATCGCCGTCGGCTTTCTCGGCGTGGTGATCGAACGCGTCGCTTATGCGCCGATGCTGTCGGCGCCGCGGCTTTCCATCCTGATCACGGCGCTGGCCGTGTCGCTGGTGCTGCAGAACGGCATGCTGACGCTGACCAAGGGGCAGTATGTGCCGTTCGGCGCGGCGCTCGGTTTCGGCGGCATCAAGCTGGGCAACCTGTTCATCAGCTACAACCAGATGATCCTCGTCGGCGTCGCCGCGGTGCTGATGCTGGCGCTCGAGCTGTTCGTGTCGCGCACCCAGTATGGCCGCGCCATGCGCGCCGTGTCGGTCGACAAGGACATGGCTCGGCTGATGGGCATCAACGTCAATGCGGTGATCGGCATTACCTTTTTCGTGGGCTCGGCGCTCGCCGCAGCCGCCGGGTCGATGGCCGGCGCCTATTACGGCTCGCTATGGTACTTCATGGGCTTCCTGATCGGGCTCAAGGCCTTCACTGCCGCAGTGATCGGCGGCATCGGTTCGATCCCCGGCGCCATGCTGGGCGGATTGATCCTCGGCCTGCTCGAGAGCTTTGGCACACAGCTGCCGGGCGTCGGCAGCGAATGGAAGGACGTGTTCTCGTTCTCCGTCCTCATCCTCGTCCTGGTGTTCAAGCCGACGGGCCTGTTGGGCAAGCCTGAACAGGAGCGCATGTGATGGCCCAGTTTCCTGAACGACCCAGTGCCTGGGGCGGGTTGGCGACGCTGCTCGATACGCCGCAGAAGCGTTATGCGGCGATCGCGGTGATCCTCGTCGCCATGGCTGTGGCGCCTTACGTCTTCGGCTCCTACGGCACGGTGATCCTCACCAATGCCCTGCTCTATGTGCTGTTGGCGCTGGGGCTCAATATCGTGGTCGGCTATGCCGGCCTGCTCGACCTGGGCTTTGCCGCCTTCTTCGCTGTCGGCGCCTACACGGTGGGCATCACCACGCTGCATTTCGGGCTCAATTTCTGGCTGGCGCTGCCGCTGGCGATCCTGCTGGCCATCATCGCCGGCATCGTGATCGGCGCGCCGACCCTCAGGCTCCGCTCCGACTATCTCGCCATCGTCACGCTCGGCTTCGGCGAAATCGTCCGGATCACGGCGCGCAACCTCAGGGAAACCGGCGGCGCCAGCGGACTGATCGGCATCGACTCGCCCTGGCTGTTCGGCTGGCACATCCGCACGCCGCTCGATTTCTACTATGTGTTCTGCGTGCTCGCGATCCTGGGCGTCATCGCCTCGGTGCGGCTGGCCAACTCGCGGCTCGGGCGCGCCTGGCTGTATGTCCGGCATGACGAAGATGCGGCCGAGGCGATGGGTATCAACCGGGTCAAGGTGAAGCTCGCGGCCTATATCGTCGGCGCCATCTACGGTTCGATCGGCGGCGCCTTCTTTGCCGCCAATCTCGGGGCGATCTCGCCCGAGAGTTTTTCGTTCCGCCAGTCGGTGCTGATCCTGATGGCGGTGATCCTGGGCGGCATGGGCAAGATTCCCGGGGTGATCCTTGGCGCCTTCATCGTCATCCTCGCGCCCGAACTGCTGCGCGATTTCGGCGATCTGCGGTTGCTGATCTTCGCGGTGGGGCTGCTGCTGATCATGCTGTTCCGGCCCAGCGGTATCTGGCCGGCGCGGAGCAAATCCCGATGAGCCTGCTCGAACTCAAGGGTGTAACCCTCAGCTTTGCCGGCTCCAAGGTGCTCGACGGCGTCGATTTCAGCGTTCCGGCCGGCCACATCGTCAGCCTGATCGGGCCGAACGGGGCAGGCAAGACCTCCTTGTTCAACTGCATCACCGGCTTCTACAAGCCGCAGCAGGGCTCGATCCAGCTCGCCGGCACCGAAATGCTGAAGCTGAAGCCGCACCAGGTGACGCAGCTCGGCATCGCCCGAACGTTCCAGAACGTGCGGCTGTTCCGCGAGATGACGGTGCTCGAGAACGTCATGTCGGGCCAGCACAGCCGCACCCGCGCCGGGGTGATCGATGCGATCCTGCGGCTGCCTTCGCAGCGCCGCGAGGAAGCCGAAATCCGGCAGGTCGCCGAGGAATGCCTCAGCTTTGTCGGGATCATCGAGGGCTGGGAGCGGGAGGCAACCACACTGCCCTATGGCTGGCAGCGTCGCGTCGAAATTGCCCGCGCGCTGGCCACCAAGCCGCGGCTGCTGCTGCTCGACGAACCCGCGGCCGGACTGACCTCGGGTGAAAAGGAAGAACTGATCGACCTCATCCGCCGCATCCGCAACGAGCGCGATGTCTGCATCCTCCTGATCGAGCACGATACCGGGCTGGTGATGCGCCTGTCGGAGCGGATCAGCGTGCTCGACCACGGAGTGATGATCGCCGAGGGCACGCCCAAGGAAATCCAGTCCAACCAGCGGGTGATCGAGGCCTATCTCGGCGTCGAGGAGGATGCACTTGACCTCTGATGTGATCCTCAAACTCGAAGGCCTCGCCAGCGCCTATGGCAAGATCGATGCGGTCAAGGGCATCGACCTCGAAGTGCAGCGCGGCCAGATCGTGACCCTGCTCGGCGCCAACGGCGCCGGCAAGACGACGACGCTGAAGACCATTTCCGGATTGGTACGGGCCAAGGCTGGGCGAGTGGTGTTCGAAGGCACCGACATCACCGGCATGGCGGCGCACCAGATCGCGCGGGCGGGCGTCGTGCACGTGCCCGAGGGCCGGCATGTGCTGCGTGGCCTCAGCGTGCGCGAGAACCTCGAGCTGGGCGCGTTCACGGTAAAGGACGCAACGCTGAGGAAAGACCGGCTCGAACAGGTGTTCGCGCAGTTTCCGATCCTCAAGACGCG
>JAEUMC010000016.1 GCA_016793415.1 Devosia sp.
GATGAGCCCAGGAGCTTCACCCTGCTCGAGCTCGGCCCCGGCCGCGGCACCCTGATGCAGGATGCGCTGCGCGTTGCTGCGAAGGCCGAAGGCTTCCTCGATGCCTGCCACCTGCAGCTGTTCGAGACCAACCCGGCGCTCAAGGCGCAGCAGGCCGAGCGGCTTGGCAAATACAACCCGTACTGGGCTAGCGAGGTCGACGCGGTGGCCGAGGATCCGCTGTTCGTCGTCGCCAACGAGTTCTTCGATGCGCTGCCGATCCGCCAGTTCGTCAAGATGCAGGATGGCTGGCACGAGCGCCAGGTCGGCCTGCGCGACGGCAAGCGCGCCTTCGGGCTCAATCCGACGCCCATCCCGGAAGCCGCAATGCCGATCGAGGTGGCGAACGCCAAGCCCGGCGAAATCTACGAGGTCAGCCTCGCCGCCGCCGAGATCATGGAAAAGCTCGGCCGCCGCATCGCCGCGCACCAGGGCGCCCTCCTCGCCATCGACTATGGCTACGCCGCTACTCAGACCGGCGAAACGCTGCAGGCGGTGCGCGACCACGCCTTCGCCGATCCGCTCGATGCGCCCGGCGAGATCGACCTCAGCGCGCATGTCGATTTCGGCGGCCTCGGCAAGGTTGCAGCCGAGGTCGGCCTCAGCGTCGAAAAGCTCTCGACGCAGCGCGATTTCCTCGGCGGGCTCGGCATCGTCGAGCGCGCCACGCAGCTCGCCAAGGCCAATCCCGGCCAGGTCGACACCATTGCCGCCGCGCTGAAGCGCCTCGTCGACAGCACCGAGATGGGCACCCTGTTCAAGGTGTTCTGCGCCCATTCCGGCAACCTCGAGCCTTTTGGTTTTCCGAAATGAGCATGCCCTTCGAAACGAGCCGCGCCCTCGAGCGCATCCCTGGCATCCGGCACGGCTTTTTCGGCCGCCGCGGCGGCGTCTCCACGGGCGCGTTCTCCTCGCTCAACGTCTCGCTGTCATCAGACGACAAGCTGAATCATGTCATGGAGAACCGCGCGCAGATCGCTGGTATCCTTGGCTTTTCATTGAACCAGCTGGTGACGCTGAAGCAGGTGCACTCGGTGACCGTGCTGGAAGTCACCCGCCAGCCCAACCCGGATGACATCCCCGAGGGCGACGCTTTCGTCACCCGCGTCCACGGCCTCGCGCTCGGCATTCTCACCGCCGATTGCACCCCGATCCTCTTCGCCGACCCCGAAGCCCGGGTGATCGGCGCGGCGCACGCCGGCTGGAAGGGCGCCACCGGCGGCATCGCCGAGGCAACCGTCGCGGCCATGGTCGATCTTGGCGCTCGCCCCGATCGCATCGTCGCCGCCATCGGCCCGACCATTTCCGGCCCCAACTACGAAGTCGGGCCGGAGTTCGCCGCCGATCTGATCCGCGACCACCGCGACGCCGAGAACCGCATTACCAGGCCGAATGGCGGCCGCGAGCATTTCGATCTCCCCGGCTTCGTCTTCGACCACCTGATCGCCGCCGGCGTCGGGTTGGTCGACGACCTGGGCATCTGCACCTATGCCGAGCCCAAGAAATACTTCTCGCACCGCTATGCCACGCACAAGGCGATTACCACCGGCCGGCAACTGAGCGTTATCGGGTTGGGTGGGTTGTAGTTCCTCTCCAGGCTTGCCGTTACGCACCGGGTCATTCCCGCGAAAGCGGAAACCTCCGTTTGTGGAGTTCGCGGCACGCTCAGAAAACAGAGGTTCCCGCTTTCGCGGGAATGACTCCGTGGTTGTTGCGACTCCGGTCACACCACCCAGATTCCTTCATCACTCCGTCACAAGGCGCATTGCGCCCCGCCGCGCCCCAAGCTAAAGACCCGCCCATCAGGAGCCGGCAACTCCCCGGACCGGCCCGATACCGGAGCGCGCTCGTGAAACTTGTCACCGGCAATTCCAACCGCGCGCTTGCCGAAGCCGTCGCGAGCTACCTCGAAGTCCCGCTGACTGACTGCACGGTCAAGCGCTTCAACGACAAAGAAATCTTCGTCGAAATCCATGAGAACGTCCGCGGCGAGGATGTGTTCATCCTGCAGTCGACCTCGTATCCCGCCAACGACAATCTGATGGAATTGCTGATCCTGTCGGACGCGCTGCGCCGCTCCTCGGCCCGTCGCATCACCGCGGTGATTCCCTATTTCGGCTACGCTCGGCAGGACCGTAAGTCGGCCTCGCGCACTCCGATCTCGGCCAAACTGGTGGCCAATCTGATCACCGAGGCCGGCGTCAACCGCGTCATCACGCTCGATCTGCATGCCGCGCAGATCCAGGGCTTCTTCGATATCCCCACCGACAACCTCTATGGCGCGCCCGTCATGGTACGCGACATCCAGGAGCACTATTCCCCCAACGGCAACGTGATGATCGTCTCGCCGGACGTCGGCGGCGTGGCCCGGGCCCGCGCCACCGCACAGCGCATCGGCGCCGACCTCGCCATCGTCGACAAGCGCCGCCCCAAGGCCGGCGTCTCCGAAGTGATGAACATCATCGGCGACGTCGCCGGCCATGCCTGCATCCTGATCGACGACATCGTCGATTCCGGCGGCACCCTGGTCAACGCCGCCGAAGCGCTGCTCAAGGCCGGCGCCACCGAGGTCTCAGCCTACATCACCCACGGCGTGCTGTCGGATGGCGCCGCCGAGCGCATCGCCAAGAGCAAGCTCAAGGAGCTGGTGATCACCGACTCGATCATCGCCACCGACGCCGCCAAGGCCGCCAAGAACATCCGCATCATCTCGATCGCTCCCCTGATGGGCGAAGCCATCGCCCGCACCGCCAGCGAACAGAGCGTCTCGAGCTTGCTGGACTGAGGCACCGCTCTCTCCTCATCTCCCCCCTTTGCGGGGGAGAATGGAATTTCTTGGGCTTAGCTTCTTGGCTAAGCC
>JAEUMC010000022.1 GCA_016793415.1 Devosia sp.
ACATCCTCCACATCTCTACTGCCGAGGAGATGCTGTTCCTGGCCGCGCACAAGGATGTGGCGAGCGTCGAGGTGACGCCGCACCACCTGACACTCGACGAGACGGCCTACACTCGTCTCGGCACCTATGCGCAAATGAACCCGCCGGTGCGCGACAAGGCGCATCGCGAGGGCATCTGGGCCGGCGTCCATAACGGTGTCGCCGATGTGCTCGGCTCCGATCACGCCCCGCATACGCGCGAGGAAAAGGATCATCCCTACCCGCAGTCGCATTCGGGGATGACCGGGGTGCAGACGCTGGTGCCGATCATGCTCGACCACATCAACGCCGGGCGGATGAGCCTCGAGCGTTTCGTCGATATGTCGAGCCACGGGCCGAACCGGCTGTTCGGCATCGCCAACAAGGGCCGCATCGCTGTCGGTTACGATGCCGACCTGACGGTGGTGGATCTGAAGCGGCGCGAAACCATCACCGACGCCTGGGTGAAGAGCCGCGCCGGCTGGACCCCCTACGACGGCGTGACGGTCACCGGCTGGCCGGTCGGCACGATCGTGCGCGGCAACACAGTGATGTGGCAGGGCGAACTTGTGACTCCGAGCATCGGCCAGCCGATGCGGTTTCTGGAAGCGCTGTAGGCGGGCGTGTCGCAGGGCCGGGGAGCGTGATCGTTGTGCACGCATCGCTCCTTGCCGCTCCCGCCGGCGTCATCCCCGCGAAGGCGGGGACCCAGTGCGATCCCTCAGCTGCTGCGGATGGCGCAGCATCCCACTAGTTTCCCGCCTTCGCGGGAATGACGGCGGTGGTGCTTGTGAGATGGGAGCAACTCCCGAAGTGCACTACTGCAGCGAGCGGCTGAGGCTGTATTCGCCGGCCTGGATGCGGTCGGGCAGTGTGGCGATCAGTTCGGCGATCGCCGTCTCTCCATGGTGCTCGACCAGCGAGGTGATCGCCGCGAACAGCGAGGCATGCGCCAGCGCCTGGGTGGCGATGCCGTCGTCCTCGGCCGAGTTCCAGGCCTCGGCGATATACTCAAGCGCCACCTGGCGCTCTTCGCGCTCCGCCTCGGCGAGACGCTCGATGCTGCCGTTGTCGCCCTTGAGGGTCTTCAGGAGTTTCATGACTACGGCCGTAGCACGGTCGGCCGGCCGGCGCGCCCTATCCGTCTCCAAAAGGTTAATATGCACTCTGCAATTATTGTTAACCCGGCGCCGGATTCGCCAGGGGGCGACCTACTCGGCGTAGCGCGAGTGGATGTCGCGGGCGGTTTTCTCCGCCTCGACGAGGAGTCGCGACATCGCCTGCTCGGCCGACACCGTGCACACCCGATAAAGTCGCGCATAGGCCTCGTAGCCGGCGTTGAAGGCGCCGGTCAGCCGCTGCCTGCGGTCGTCGTCGGGTTCGTCGAGGGCGATCAGGTCAGCCATCTCGCCGCGCCAGTCGGAGCCGGCGCTCGGCTTGCACAGCGGATTGAGGAAATACAGGCTCCCCAGAATCTCGGAAAGCCGCTCCATCTCCGCCTGGTAGGGCGGATCGATGGCGCGTGCAGGAGCCACCGCCAGCAGCAGGGCAACAAGAGCGATGCGAAGCGGGCGGAGGCGCATGGCTTGATCCTTAAGACAAACGCCCCGCAGCCTCAACTGCGATCGAAAACCCGGAAGGCGCCGGCCACCACCTCGCCAAGATCGGGCGTGGTGTGCAGGCCGCCGATCTCGTCGAGCCGTACCCAGCGCCAGGCGCTGACCTCGTCGGAAGCAACGATCTCGCCCTCGAACGCTTCGGTGGCATAGACCTGCAGCACGAACTGGCCCTCGCCCAGAAGCATCCGCCGGATCGGATGCAGCCGCCAGACGCTGAGGCCGACCTCCTCCTTGATCTCGCGTTCGGCCGCCTGCTCCGGTGTCTCGCCCGGTTCGAGCCGCCCGCCCGGCAGGCTCCACATGCCGAAATACGGTTTCCGGGCCCGCTGGATCAGCAGCACCTTGTCGCGATCGATCAACGCGACGCTGGCGGCATTGGGTGGCTGGCGGGACTCGGGCATAAGCCGATGATTGTGGTTTGTCCTCGTCGCGGCAAGTGCCTAACTAGACGGTATCAAGGAGCTCAAAATGTGCGGTCGCTACGCGACGACTCTGCCGCCCGAGATGATGGTCGAGCTGTTCAACCTGCTCAACCAGATCGATTTTCCTCCGCGCTACAACATCACCCCGACCCAGCCGATCGCCGTGGTGTGGGAGCAGTCGGGGCGCCGCACCATCCAGCTGGTGCGTTGGGGGTTCGTGCCCGGCTGGGTGAAGGATCCGCGCGAGTTTTCGCTGCTGATCAACGCCCGGGCCGAGAGCATGGCGGAAAAGCCGTCCTTCCGTGACGCGGTGCGCCACTCGCGCTGCATCGTGCCGGCCTCGGGCTACTACGAGTGGATGAAGGGGCCGGACGGCAAACGCCAGCCCTACTACATCACCATGGAGGACGATTCCCCGATGGTGTTCGCCGGGCTCTATTCGACCTGGTCGGGTCCCGATGGCGAAGAGGTGGATACCGCCTGCATCGTCACGGTCGAACCCAACCTCGAGATCAGCTCGGTCTATGACCGGATGCCGGCCATGCTGACCGGCGATGCCGTCGACATGTGGCTCAACACCCGCGATTTCGACGTCAAGGCGGCCACGCAGTTGGCCCTGCCGCTGCCGCCAGGCTCGCTGAAATACCATCCGGTGAGCAAGGCGGTCGGCCGCGCCGACGCCGATGGTCCGGAATTGATCAGGCCGATCACCCCGGAGCAGGCGGAAGCGGAAGCCGCGGCAGTGAAGCCGAAGAAGAAGGCGGCGGCCGGCGGCGGGCAGCTGGACTTGTTCTAGATGGCCCCACGCCCGCCGACGCAGGTGCGAGCGGGGTCACACCAGCGGCGTGAACAGGCCTCGTTGTATCGGTAGCCCGACGCGTTCGAGATAGGCCACCACGCCATCGATCAGCCCGTCGCTGATCGACATGATGCCGCTTGGTGTCTCGACCAGCGGCTGAAACGCGGCATTGGCGTAGATCTCGTGGTCGAGCGTCCGGCTCTCGACCAGTGGGTTGCCGCGCAGCCGGGCCGGATAGAAGGCCGGATCGAGGTAGTTTTCCCGCCAGCCCTGCCGCGACGCCAGCAGCCAGTCGACGAGGTCCCGCCGGCGCGTCTTGAAGGTTGCTTCCGTCACCACCGCAAGGTTGTTGGGCAGTGGCGCACCATGGTCGAACAGCAGCATGGCATGCGGTTCGACCCCGGCGAGCCGCAGCCGGTACTGCGGATCGACGATAAAATCGACCAGCCCGGCGATCTGCCGATCAATCAGCGGCTGCGGGTCATGCGTATAGGGAACGATCGCCACCGCGCCGGCTTCGAGACCGGCATGCGCCAACAGCTCCTCGACCATCGCCCGGTTCATCTCGGGCACCGAAAGCGTGCGGCCCCTGAGGTCGCCGAGGTTGTGCACCGGATCATCGGCGCGGCTCACGATCCCGAGCGGGCTCTTCTGGAATTGCGCCCCGATGACGCAAAGTGGGGCGCCCGTATCGTGGATCGTCGCAGCCACCGATTCCGGCGCGCATAATGCGATGTCGGCGGTCCCGTCGAGCAGCTTCAGTTCCGGCGTCAGGCCGGCATGTCCAGGAAGCTGCAGCACCTCGAGTCCCGCGGCCCGATAGAAGCCTTCAGTCGCCGCGACGAAATAGCCGATGAACTCGGAATCGTTGATCCATGACTGCTGGACGACGAGTTTGCCCACCACACCCCTCCACTTCCGACCCGCAGGCGGCCAGTTCGATTCCCGCTTGACGGTCGACATGAAACGTTTAACTAATGTTGCGAAGGACCTCAAGCGGGGATCGTGGCGAGGTCTTGGGAGAGTGCCGGTTCGCCGGCATCAACAGGGGAATACGTCATGTGGAAAGTCGCCGTCGCCGCAGCGTCTGTTCTGATCGCTGTATCGTCCAACGCCCTGGCAAGGGAGCCGGTCACGCTGTGGTTCTGGGGCGCGCCGCCCAACCTGCAGGAAGCGTTTCAGAAGGTGCTGGTCGAGCCCTTCAATGCCAGCCAGGACCAGTACGAACTGCAGATGGATTACAACAACGACGTGGACAACAACGTCCGTGTCTCGGTGCTGGCCGGCGAGGGGCCGGACCTCGTCTACACTTCGGGGCCATCCTATATCGCGCCGCTCGCCAAGGCCGGCGTGCTCGAGCCGCTCGAGGGCTATGCCGAAAAGTTCGGCTGGAACGACAAGCTGCTGAAGCCGGTGCTCGATACCTGCCAGCAGCTGGGGCACCTTTACTGCATGCCGCCGTCGCTGATCTCGGATGGCATGTTCTACAACAAGGCGCTGCTTGAGGAAAAAGGCTGGGCCGTGCCCAAGACCCTCGAGGAAGTCGAGACCGTCATGAAGGCCGCCCAGGCCGAAGGGCTCTATGCTTCGGTCACCGGCAACAAGGGCTGGCAGCCGGTCAACGAGAATTACGCCTCGATCTTCATCAACAA
>JAEUMC010000100.1 GCA_016793415.1 Devosia sp.
CGACCGACCTGTCGCCGACCGAAAACTGCTTCAGCGCCTCCACCTCGTCCTCGAACAGATCCATGAAGACGAAGCTTGGAGCATTTGGGATCGACTCGCGCGCCAGCTGGTGGCGAAGGTTGCCGTCGATCAGCGCGATCAGCAGCAGCAAGGCGAGGCCGAGCCCCAGCGACAGGATCACCACCGGGGCCGGAGCGCCGGGGCGCCAGATCGATTTGACGGCATTGCGGAGCGCGGCATTGGAGAGCGGCGGGATCAGCTTCAGGCCGCGTTGCAGCAGCCACGCCGCGCCACGCAGCACGAAGAAGGCGCCGAGTACGCCGATGGCGTACCACAGCACCAGCAGCGGCCGGCCGGTGGTGAACGCCGCCAGCGCGTAGATTGCCGCGGCAGCAAGGCCGAGCGGCAGCCACAGGCCGGGCTTCAACAGATCGCGCCAGTCGAGCCCGCCCTCGACGGCGGAGCCGGCCGAGCGGAACAGCAGCGCCGGTTTCAGCTTTTCGGCGCGGCGCAGCGGCAGGTAGCCGAAGGCGAAGCCGGTGAGAGCGCCGAAGCCGGCGGCGGTCCACAGCGTCACCGGGTCGACCACCGGCGGCAGCCCGAGGCCGAGCAGCCCGCCCAGAATCGGCAGCAGCACCAGGGTCAGGAGGGTGCCGAGGACGAGGCCAAGGATGATACCGGCGAGGGTAAGCAGCATCACCTGGGTGAGGAAATGCCCAAGGATGCGAGGACCGGTGGCGCCGAGCGCCTTCATGGTGGCGATGGAGCGCTGGCGCTCGGTGACATAGGCGGAGATGGCGTTGGAGACGCCGAGGCCGCCGACCAGCAGCGAGGAGAGCCCGACGATGGTGAGGAAGCGGGCGAACATATCGAAGAAGCGCGTGAGGTCGGCGGTGGCGTCCTTCGGCCCCGCAAGCTTCCAGCCGGCCTTGGGGAAGGCCATCGCTATCGATTGCCGGGCCGCCTCCGGGTCGGTCCCCTCGAGCAGAATCTTGTAGCGGTAGCTGGCGAGGACGCCGGGCGCGAGGATGCCGGTGGCGTTGAGCGCCTCGACCGACATCAGCACCGGCAGGCCGAACTGCAGGCCGGCAGTGATGCGGTCCGGCTCGGTGCCGATGATGCCGGTAAGGGTGAAGGTGGCGTCGCTGATGGTCAGCTGGTCGCCGAGCTTGAGGCCCAGCCGATCGAGCAGCAGCTGATCGGCGACGAGGCCGAAGCTGCCGTCGCCGCGGGGGGCAAGCAGCTCGGGCAGCGGGGCGCTGGCGCCGGTGACGGTGACGCTGCCGATCAGCGGATAGTTGGCGTCGACGGCACGGATGGCGAGAAAGCTGTTCTGCTCGCCAGCGTCGCCACGGCCCATCACTTCGATGACTTCGCCGAGCTTGCCCAGCCGTTCGAAGGCCTGCCGTTCCTCGGCGGTGGCGGCGCGGTAGGAGAGCTGGGCCTCGATGTCGCCGCCGAGCAGCGTGCGGGCATCGCGCAGCAGCGCCGATTGCAGGGCCGCGCCGACCGAACCGACCAGCGTGATGGTGCCGACGCCGAGCGCCAGGCAGGCAAGCAGGATGGTGAAGCGGCGGAGATCGCCGCGGAGATCCTTCAGCGCCACGCGCAGCCAGCCGCGCAAGGTCGCGGCGGCGGCGCTCACGCCGGCACCCGCTCGCTGAGATGGCCCTCGTTCATGCGCAGCTGGCGATCGGCCTTCCTGGCCAGCGAGGGATCGTGGGTGATGAGCAGGATGGCGGTGCCGCGCTCGCGGGCGATGCCGAACATCAGTTCGATGACATGGGCGCCGGTTTCCTGGTCGAGGTTGCCGGTGGGCTCGTCCGCCAGCAGCAGTTTTGGATTGCCGACAATGGCGCGGGCGAGGCCGACGCGCTGCTGCTCGCCGCCGGACAGCGCGCTGGGCAGGTGCGTCAGGCGACCGGCCAGACCGACATCGCCGAGCGCCTTGGCGGCACGACTCTGAATTTCGGCCCAAGGCAGCGACGGTTCGGCGATCTCGACGGTGAGTGCGACATTCTCGAGCGCCGTCAGCGAGGGGATGAGGTGGAAGTTCTGGAACAGAATGCCCAGCGCGTTGCGTCGGAAGATGGCGAGCTGGTCTTCGTTGAGCTTGGCGATATCGGTGCCGGCGACGTTGATCGAGCCGGAGCTCGCCTGCTCGAGCCCGGAGAGCACCATCAGCAGCGAGGTCTTGCCGCTGCCCGAGGGGCCGACGATGGCCGTCA
>JAEUMC010000112.1 GCA_016793415.1 Devosia sp.
CGGCACAACTCCAACTACATCAACGGCAACACCCGCGACCGCGAGGGCCGGCTGGTCTCCTGCTCGCATGGCGGCCGCAACGTCGTCCGCACCGAACTCGACGGCTCGATCACCGTCCTCGCCGACAGCTATCGCGGCAAAAAACTCAATGCGCCCAACGACGTCGTGGTGAAGTCCGACGGCACCATCTGGTTCACCGATCCGGGCTACGGCATCCTCTCGGATTATGAGGGGTACAAGGGCGAATTCGAGCAGGATGGCTGCTACGTCTTCTGCCTCGATCCCGCGACCGGCGAGCTGAAGGTCGCGATCGACGATTTCGTCCGCCCCAACGGCATCGCCTTCTCGCCCGACGAAAAGCGCCTCTATGTCGCCGACAGCGCCTATAGCCACGGCGCCGACCTGCCGCGCCATATCCGGGTGTTCGACGTCAACGCCGACAACAGCGTCAGCAATTCCCGCGTCTTCTGCGTCACCGATACGGGCCTGCCCGACGGTTTCCGCCTCGACGACCGCGGCAATGTCTGGACCTCTGCCGGTGACGGCGTCCACTGCTTCAACGCATCGGGCGTGCTGCTCGGCAAGCTCCTGACCCCCGACACTGTCGCCAATGTCGAGTTCGGCGGCCCGCGCCGCAACCGCCTGTTCATCTGCGCCACCCAGAGCCTGCACTCGATCTACCTGGCGGTGAACGGCGCGACGCGGCCATCATGAGCCCGAGTCAGTCAGCGGCACTGGAGGCTCTGCGCCGAGCCTTAATCGAGGGCGAACAGAGCGGCCCGCCAAGGCCGTTCGATTTCGCGGCGTTCATCGCCGAGATGCGAAACGCCGGTGCGCGCTGCCCCCCACCCTTGATCCCTCCCCGCAAGGAGGAGGGAGACGACGGGTCCGAGGCCTAGACGATCACCGCCGCCGCGGCTTCAGCCGCGTGACATTGTTGCCGAGCCGCTGCCGCACCACGGTGCGCGGCGGCACGCTGCTGGTGCGTACCGGCTCGGCGAACCAGTCGTCCTCGACGAAGGCGATGGTGTTGGAGCTGAGGTCATAGCGGATCGCCAGCGCCTGCCCGGTGGTCGAGCGCATGCCGGTGACGATTGGGTGGTGGGCACGTTGCTGGGCCATTCAAGCCTCCGAAGTGCGGCGCGGCCAGTTCGGCCGCAACACTTCATTAACCGCGAGCGGTGCCCGGTCGATGACGGTTGGGCCGCACAATTGTGACAGTCCAACCATCTGTTTTTGTTGATTGATCCGGCCGACATAAGCGAGCGAACAGCCCGCTGGCCGCGAATCACGCCTGGGGCTCGACCGCCGTCACGGTCAGCACATGCTTGTGGCCGTCACGCGCTTCCCAGGTGATCGACTGGCCGACAGTGAGCCCGATCAGCGCCGTGCCGACCGGGGTCAGCACCGAGATCCTGCCTTGGGCGATGTCGGCATCGACCGGGTAGACCAGCTGGACGGTGCGCTCGGCGCCATTGTCGGGCCGATAGGTCACGGTCGAGCCCATCCGCACGATACCTGCACCCAGCTTCGGGGTGGGCACGACGCGGGCGCGTTCGATTTCGTTCAGCAGGTCGTCGGCTGCATCGGAGCTGTGTCCGCTGCCGGCCAGCGCCAGGGCGATGAGTTTGCGATGGTCGTCCTCGCCGAGGACGATACGCGGGTTGAGGTCATAGCGACGCATGGATTGCATCTGAGTAGATTCCTTTCGATGCGCGAACGTCTGCGGGTCTTGGCCGCGACGGTTCACGCTGGTGTGTTTGGGATGTGGCGCCTTACTGGAGAACCCGAGCGGAAACCTCCGCGTGGGTTCGGGATGCCCCAGACCCGGCGGCGCCTAGGCGCGGATCATGGGGCTATATGCCTGCGACCGGGGTTTCCCGGCGCGGTGCCATAACGGTGATGGTCGCGAAGCAAGACATGTCGGCAATATGGTGATGCGGCAGCCAAAGTCAAATACTGCCCGCGGCAGCAGCCTGTCCCGGGACCCTTCCCCCATGCTCCCACATAAAGGTCGCTAGCTCTCGAACGCTCAGTCGACGCCAGATTTTCTTTTCGCCTTTGAGAAAGCGGCGAATGGCCTGGATCATCTCATACCCCTGCGCTTCCGCGCCAAAGTAATCGTCGATGGCAAATTCGGTGAAGTCGGCCCCGGTCTCGCGCTCCAGATGAAGGAGAAGCTCGATCGCGTCGTCGCCATCCACTCCGAGATCACCATTGATCGACGAAGCGGGATTCACCCGTTCGCGATCATGGTTTGTCTGGGAAGCAATCTCGCCCTCGAGCCACTGCTCGAACGCCATGAAGCCGCGGATATCCTGCATCCGGCTCACGCCGTCGGCAGCGAGCTGAACCCCGTGGGGATCGGCCCTTCATAGGTGCCGGTCCGCACGTCGGTGACCGCCGCGGCGGGAGGGCC
>JAEUMC010000114.1 GCA_016793415.1 Devosia sp.
GCCCTAATCAGTGCCCTACCCCGGGTAACTCGCCTGCCGCCAGGTTCTGACCTTCACCTCATCCCCGGCCCGGATCGGCCCCTCGCGCTCGACCCAGCCGACGAGTCCGCGCTTCCCCATCGCCGCCTTGACGAAGCCGAACTCGAGGTCGGCCCTGCCCTCGTGCTTCACCGCAATGGCCTTGCCGGTCTTGCGGCACGGATCGTTGTCGCCGTCGATGCGGATGGTGGCGCCGGAGGGGAACAGCAGCAGGCTGCGCGGCGGCAATTGCGTGAGGTGCGCAATGCCGGACAGAACGAGGTTGGCGCCGACCCATTGCCCGAGGATCTGCGGCAAGTTGAGCGTGGTCGCGATCTCGGCCAGTTCCTCGGCGCTGAGGATCGAGAGCTGCCGCTCGTTGCGCATCGGCGTGCCGCGTGGATACCACGGCTCGCGCGCACCGCTCGGCCGCACCAGCCCCTCGTGGCGGTCACCCGCGACGCCGGCATAGGTCAGCATCAGCTCGGCGCGCGCGGTCGAGTCGACTGCCGCACTCTCGACCACGAACGTGCCCTCGACCCGGCCGCTCAGTGTCAGCGCCGGCATCGGCTCCGTCATGCCATGGCCCGCCGGCGGCGCACCACGGAATCGGTGGTGTAGACGATCAGCGATACCCAGATCAGCGCAAAGCTGCCGAGCCGCACCGCATTGAGGTGCTCGCCGAACAAGGTGATGGCAAGGATGAAGGTGATCGACGGCGCGATGTATTGCAGCATGCCGACGGTGGTCATCTTCAGCCGCTGCACCGCGAAGGCAAACAGCAGCAACGGCACCACCGTCGCCGGCCCGGTCAACGCCAGCAGCGAAAGTGAGTACGGGTCGCCGTGCCAGCCGATGCCGCCGTCGCGCACGAAGCTGTAGCCGAGAAACGCGATGGCGATCGGCGCCAGCACCATGGTCTCGACGAACAGGCCCGGCGCGGACCCGACCTTGGCGGTCTTGCGCATGTACCCATAGACCGCAAAGGTCAGCGCCAGCCCAAGCGCCACATAGGGAATCCCGCCGATCGAAACCGCCTGAATGGCGATGGCGACGGCGGCAATCGCGATGGCCACCAGTTGCCAGCGGTTGAGCCGCTCGCCGAGCAGCAGCACCCCGGTTGCCACATTGACCAGCGGCAGGATGAAGTAGCCGAAGCTCGCTTCCAGCACCTGCCCGGTTTCGACGGCGAAGATGTAGATCAGCCAGTTGGCGCCGAGGATCAGCGCAGCCAGCGCCATGGAGGTCACGGTGCGCGGGTCGCGCAGCGCCGCCCGGACCTCGGCCATGCGGCCGCCCAGGATCATGATGACGCCCAGCACCAGCAGCGACCACAGCGTGCGGTTGGCAACCACCGTCGCCGCGCCCACGTGGTTGAGCAGGTTGAACAGCAGCGGCAGGAAGCCCCATAGCACATAGGTAGCGACGCCCGCGGCAAGGCCGCTCTCGCTGCTGGTACTGTCGGTGCTGGTGACGGACGCCAATGCGTGTCCTTCCGGGCCGCAGCCGGCCGAGTGAGAGCCGCCTTCTAGCAGTGCCCCTGCCCCCGGCACAAATCAGAGTTTGTGATTACGGGAACAACCCACCTTGATGGCGATCAAACCAATCGCCACGTCCTGCGTTAGCTTTCCTGTACCCATCAAAAGGAGCACGCCATGAAAGCCAAGGTCACCTGGATCCTCATCGCCGATGGAGCGACGGCCAAGGTGTTTGAACACCACGGCCCCGGCAAGGGATTGCAGGCCGTCGACGACCTGATGTTCGAACAGACCCCGCTGAAGGCCGGCGAGATCATGGCGGATCGCCCGGGCAGGAGCTTCTCGTCGGTCGGCCATGGCCGCAGCGCCATCGAGCCCTCGTCCGATCCCGTGGCGGTGCGCGAGCGCCGCTTTGTCGAGAATGTCGCCGAGGAACTGGAGCGCAAGCACCAGCAGCACGCCTTCGATCAACTGATCGTTGCGGCTGCGCCGACGGCGCTGGGCGACCTCAGGCCCGCATTCAGCAAGGGCCTGCGCGAAACGATCGTCGCCGAGGTCCCCAAGGACCTGACCAACCTGCCGACCGCGCAACTCGGCCGGCACTTTGACGGCCTGCTAGCCATCTGACCAGGCGGGGGGGCCCGGCGGCCGCCCCGCCCCCCACAGTAGGGGAACATTTGGGTGGCGAGCCGCTGGCCCGGGCGGGAGGGCG
>JAEUMC010000139.1 GCA_016793415.1 Devosia sp.
CCCCGAGCAGCGTCTCGGCCCCCAGCTGGTTGGGCACCAGGTGCGCGAACGGTTCGCCCGGCGCCACATCGCCCATGAAACTCAGGAACAGCGGTCGCGAGATGTCACCAGAGCCGGAATCGGTGATCTTCATCTGCCTGACCGGTTCGGCGCCGATCGCCATTGCCGTCCACACGCCCAGTTCGACGAAGATGCGGCGCACCCCGGCAGCGATTGCCGAAGCGCGCTGGTCCTTCGGCACCGAGAACGGTCGGCGGTCGAGCAGCGCCACGCGCAGGCCCTTCATCGAACGGGTCAGTGCCACCGCCATGGTGAGGCCGACCGGCCCACCGCCAACGATCACGATGTCAAAGCTCTGGGCCATGCGAAGAACTCCCGCCTTGGCCCGCTATGTCGGCCTTCTGGGCGCCCGGCGCAAGGCGATCCTTTGCCGCGCCAGCGCTGCACAAAGTGTCAGCACGTCATCCGATTCTGCTTAATTGGTGTGCACAAGACTTGAGCAGATCGGTGCGCTGCACCGTCTCTAGGCAACGTCCGGCCATCTTTCCTTAATGGAATCATAAGGTTGCCGATTGCGGCCGCAGTTTGGCACGCGACTTGAGTCTGTTTGTGCCGATTGGAGACCGTCCAAACCCACGTATCGAAAGGGGCATCCATGAAGCTGGTGATCGCAATCATCAAACCGTCGCGCCTGGAAGAGGTCCGCCAGGCCCTCAACTCGCTCGATGTGCACGGCATGACCGTGACCGAAGTCAAAGGTTATGGCCGGCAGAAGGGCCATTCCGAAATCTACCGCGGCACCGAGTATGCGGTGCACTTCCTGCCCAAGCTCAAGATCGAGATCGCTGTCGACGACGCCCAGTCCGACGCCATCGTCTCGGCCATCCGCGAGAGCGCCCAGACGGGTCGTATCGGCGACGGCAAGATCTTCGTGCTCGACCTGCTGGCCGTCACCCGCATCCGCACCGGCGAAACCGGCGCGGCCGCGCTCTGATGCCGCTATCCTCTGGAGAAACCCCGATGACAGATTTGAAGATGTCAAAAGTCTTGGGAGCTGCGGCACTGGCCTCGCTGGCTCTCGCCCTGCCCGCTCTAGCGCAGGACGCTGCAGCGCCGGCCGCTGAGGTGGTGCCAATCATCGACAAGGGCGACACCGCCTGGATGCTGGTCTCGACCATGGTCGTCTTCGTGATGATCCTGCCGGGCCTTGCCCTGTTCTATGGCGGCCTGGTGCGCGCCAAGAACGTCCTGTCGATCCTCAGCCAGGTGCTCGGTGGCGTCGCCATGATCGCCCTGCTCTGGGTCGCCTACGGCTACTCGCTGGCTTTCGGCGGTTCCGAGGGCGGCCTTTCCGCCATCATCGGCGATTTCTCCAAGCTGTTCCTGTCGGGGGTGACGATCGAGTCGACCGCCGCGACCTTCTCGGCCGGCTTCCAGCTGCCCGAACTGGTGTTCGTGGTGTTCCAGCTCACCTTTGCCTGCATCACCTCCACCCTCATCGTCGGCGGTATCGCCGAGCGTATGAAGTTCGGCGCCGTGATGCTGTTCCTCGCCATCTGGTTCACCTTCTCCTACCTGCCGATCGCCCACATGGTGTGGGCCGGCACGGGCTACCTGTTCGGCCTCGGCGCCTATGACTTCGCCGGTGGCACCGTGGTGCACATCAACTCCGGTGTGGCCGCACTCGTCGCCGCCATCGTCCTCGGGCCGCGCACCGGCTTCCTCAAGGAACCGATCCCGCCGCACAACCTGACCTTCGTCTTCATCGGCGCTGGCCTGCTCTGGTTCGGCTGGTTCGGCTTCAACGCCGGCTCGAACCTCGAAGCCAACGGCCTCACCGCTCAGGCCTTCCTCAACACCATCACTGCCCCGGCCGCCGCGGCCCTGGCGTGGGGTCTGGCTGAGAAGTTCACCCGCGGTCATGCCTCGCTCCTCGGCTTCGCCTCGGGCGCGGTTGCCGGCCTCGTCGCCATCACTCCGGCTGCCGGTTTCGCCGGCACCATCGGGGCGATCGTGCTCGGTGCCATCGCCGGCGTGGTCTGCCTGTGGGCCGTCGTGACGCTGAAGCCGATGTTCAAGTACGACGACGCACTCGACGTGTTCGGCGTCCACGGCATCGGCGGCATCGTCGGCGCGCTGGGTACGGCGATCGTCGCCGCGCCGGGCCTCGGCGGCTACCCGCTGGGCGATCCGGCG
>JAEUMC010000153.1 GCA_016793415.1 Devosia sp.
AGCGGCCCTCGACACTCACCGGCCGGAACAGGCTGGGAATCGCGAGTGATGCGGCGATCGCCGGCCGCAGCGGGCCACTCTCGAACACCATTTCCTTCCAGGCGTAGAAGTCGGTGGCGACGACCGAGAACGGGACCTTCAGATGCGCAAAATCGTCGGGAAACCCATCAGGCAGGAAGGCGGTGGTGATCCCCATCGAGTTCACCTGCATCGACAGCCCGTCTTCGACCATCTGCTTGAAGCTGAAGCGGTTGCGGTTCCACAGCGTCGAAGCAATCTGCTGCAGGCTGCCCAGCACGCTGTAGGCATGCTCGCGCAGCTCGGCGCCGCTCATCCCGTTGGCCCAGCCCGAACCGATCAGCGCCCCGATCGAGGAGCCCGCGATCACCGACGGTTTCAGCCCCAACTCGTCCATCGCCTCGATGTAGGGAATATGTGCCAGGCCGCGCGCCGCGCCGCTGCCGAGTGCCACGCCGATCCGCATGGTGCCGCCTCCAGTATGTCCTCTTATGCGACGGCCGTGCCTCAAATGAAAAGGCCCCGCCGGATGACGGGGCCTTTCGAAGCTTGATGTCGGGAGGTCAGGCGCTGGTGGACAGCGCTTCTTCCTTCTTGCGCTCGGCATAGATGTAGAGCGGACGTGCGTCCTTGCCGTTCACCACTTCCTCGCTGATCACCACCTCTTCCACGCCATCGAGCGACGGCAGGTCGTACATGGTGTCGAGCAGGATGCCTTCGAGGATCGAACGCAGGCCGCGGGCGCCGGTCTTGCGCTCGATGGCATGCTTGGCGATCGCCTTGAGCGCATCCTCGTGGAAGGTCAGTTCGACCTCTTCCATCGAGAACAGCCGCTGGTACTGGCGCACCAGCGCGTTCTTGGGCGCCGTCAGGATTTCGATCAGTGCGGGCTCGTCGAGATCTTCGAGCGTCGCGAGGATCGGCAGGCGGCCGATGAACTCGGGGATCAGCCCGAACTTCACCAGGTCTTCCGGCTGCACATCCTTCAACAGGTCGCCGACGCGGCGGTCCTTGGGGTCCTTGACCACGGCCGAGAAGCCGATGCCCGAACCCTCGCCGCGCGCCGAGATGATCTTCTCGAGCCCGGCAAACGCGCCGCCGCAGATGAACAGGATGTTGGTCGTATCCACCTGCAGGAATTCCTGCTGCGGGTGCTTGCGGCCGCCCTGCGGAGGCACGGAGGCAACGGTGCCTTCCATGATCTTCAGCAGGGCCTGCTGCACGCCTTCGCCCGACACGTCACGGGTGATCGACGGGTTGTCCGACTTGCGGGAGATCTTGTCGACTTCGTCGATGTAGACGATGCCGCGCTGCGCCTTCTCGACATTGTAGTCGGCGGCCTGCAGCAGCTTGAGGATGATGTTCTCGACGTCCTCGCCGACATAGCCGGCTTCGGTCAGCGTCGTCGCGTCAGCCATGGTGAACGGCACATCGAGGATGCGGGCCAGCGTCTGCGCGAGCAGCGTCTTGCCGGTACCGGTCGGGCCGATCAAGAGGATGTTCGACTTCGAAAGCTCGATGTCCTGGTTCTTGGTGGCGTGGTGCAGGCGCTTGTAGTGGTTGTGCACGGCAACACTCAGCACACGCTTGGCGCGCGCCTGGCCGATGACGTAGTCATCCAGCACCTTGCAGATTTCGGCCGGCGTGGGCACGCCGTCCGAGGACTTCACCATCGAGGTCTTGTTTTCCTCGCGGATGATGTCCATGCACAGCTCGACGCATTCATCGCAGATGAACACCGTCGGTCCGGCGATAAGCTTTCTGACCTCATGCTGCGATTTTCCGCAGAACGAGCAGTAAAGCGTGTTCTTGCTGGATTCGCCGCTGGTCGTGTCCTTGGACATCCTGTCACTCCTGGGAGTTGGGGCTCCCATTCCCGGCTAGGATAGAACGCTAGCCCCGGATACCTAAACAAAATGTAAGCCCGACCGACCTTAACGGCCAGCCGGGACCCACACAATCACACAAGTGTCACACTCGCGTACGCCGTTGGGATTCACCTTAATAGGTAAAACCCCACTCACGCGTCGGGCGCCGCCCGCTTCTCGAAGATCGAGTCGATGAGACCGAAATCCTTGGCCTCTTCAGGGCTGAGGAAGCGGTCGCGCTCGAGGGCGTTGTGGATGGCCTCGTAGTCCTGGCCGGTATGCTTGACGTAGATCTCGTTGAGCCGGCGCTTCAGCTTCTCGGTGAACTGGGCATGGATCAGGATATCGGTCGCCTGACCCTGATAGCCGCCGGACGGCTGGTGCACCATGATCGACGCGTTGGGCAGCGCCGCGCGCAGGCCCTTCTCGCCACCGGCGAGCAGGAGCGAGCCCATCGAGGCCGCCTGCCCGATGCACAGCGTCGCCACCGGCGGGCGAATGAACTGCATGGTGTCGTAGATGCCGAGGCCGGAGGTCACGACGCCCCCGGGCGAGTTGATGTAGAGGCTGATTTCCTTCTTCGGGTTTTCCGACTCGAGGAACAGCAACTGCGCCGCGATCAGGGATGCCATCTGGTCTTCGACCTGGCCGGTCACGAAGATGATGCGCTCCTTGAGCAGGCGCGAATAGATGTCGAAGGCGCGCTCGCCGCGCGTCGTCTGCTCGACCACGGTGGGCACGAGGTAGTTGTAGAAGGTATCGACCGGATCTCTCATTTCGAGATTTGCCCCTTATGGAAGGAAGAATCAGCGCTCGCGGCCGACTGAAGGCGATGCCCTGTTAAGGGCGGGTAAAGCGACAGATAGGCGCCAATGTGGCGGGCCGCAATACTCACATAATCGCGCAAAGCCGGGGATCAGCGGAACCTGCCCGTATGGGGAGGGATCGGACCGGCTCAGGCCTTGAACCCGACCGCCACACCGCGCTTCTTGAAGTAGGATTGCATCATCTTGCGACCCTGGCGGTTGTTCTGCGCCAGCTTCATCGGATCGAACACCGCTTCCTTGACGCCGTCCTTGGCCATCGCTGCCTTCAGCGCCGCGATGTGGACGTCGATGTCCGCATTGTTCTCGCGGAGCGAGGTGTAGATGTTGTCGATCGCTTCGGTCAGGGTGAGGTCGCTCAAGGGCTCGAACTCCAATCAATGTCTGGCGAGGCTACTAGCCACTTTTCTGGCTGCGGCAAGCTGTTTCAGCAGGTCGTGACGGCTTCACGACCGCCCGACGCGCCGTATAGCATGGCCCGCAGTATCAGTTTCAACGGGTCTTCTCTTGTCCGCTCCCTTCACCCTCGCCGATCGCCACGCCAGCGCCCAGCCGCGCGAACTCGCCTTCTACCGCGACCCCTATGCCTTCTACGACGCGGTGCACGCCGCCTCGCCGGCCTTCTTCTGGGACAACTACAACCACTGGTGCTTCGCCGGCTTCAAGGATGTGAGCCTGCTGTTGCGCGACAAACGCTTCGGCCGGCAGATCCTCCACCTGATGAGCCGCGAGGAGCTCGGCATGGCGCCGCCCAAGGCCCACAGCGCCGCCTTCGATCAGACCGAAAAATACTCGCTCCTGGCATTGGAGCCACCGACCCACACCCGCCTGCGGGCGCTGGTCAACCGCGCCTTCGTCTCGCGCAATGTCGAGCAGTTGCGCCCACGCATCGAACGGCTGGCCAACGAGCTGATCGACGGCTTCGAAGCTGATGGCCAGGTCGAACTGCTGCGCGCCTTCGCCGCGCCGATCCCGGCCATCGTCATCGCCGAGATGATCGGCATGCCGCGCGACATGGCGATGCAGTTGGTCGACTGGTCCAACCGCATGGTCGCCATGTACATGTACGGCGTCACCTACGAGACCGAACTCGACGCCAACCAGGCTTCGATCGAGTTCATGGACTATGTCCGCGAGATGATCGCCGAGCGTCGCCGGCAACCGCGCGAAGACCTGCTCACCCACATGCTGACCACCGAGGTCGATGGCGAGAAGCTGACCGAAGACGAGGTGATCTCGACCACCATCCTGCTGCTCAATGCCGGGCACGAGGCGACCGTGCACACCACCGGCAACGGCGTGAAGGCCATCCTCGAGAGCCGCCTCGATCCAAAGACGCTGTTCGCCGATGCCGACCAGACCGAGGCCACCGTCGAGGAGTGCATCCGCTTCGACGCCCCGCTCCACATGTTCACCCGCTACGCCCTGCAGGACGTGACGCTCGACAATGGCCTGAGCTTCAAGCAGGGCGAGACCATCGGCCTGATGCTGGGCGCCGCCAACCGCGATCCCTCGCGCTTCGCCGAGGCCAACCGGTTCGACCCGTTCCGCAAGGACGGCGCCAATGTCAGCTTCGGCGCCGGCATCCACTTCTGTATCGGAGCCCCGCTCGCCCGGATCGAACTGCAGGTGGCGATGCAGACGCTGTTCGACCGGCTGCCGGGCCTGCGGTTGGCGACCGAACCGCAATACAAGAACATCTACCACTTCCATGGGCTGGAGCGGCTGGAGGTTAGTTGGTAGGACGCAGATCTCCCCACTTACTCTGCGTCCCCGGCCGAAGGCATTTGCGCCTCCTCAGCGGCGTCATTCCCGCGAAGGCGGGAACCTAGTGGGATGCCGCGGCGCCGGTGGAGATTGAGAGATCGCACTGGGTCCCCGCCTTCGCGGGGATGACGCCGGTGGTGTGGCGGCGCCGGTCGTAGGCGGGGCTACTCCACCAACTCCCTCAATACATCCGGGATCAGCCCCGGCAGATCCTCGGCGATCAGCCCCGGACCGCCCCACAGGTTCCCAGTCTCGCCGTGGATCCATACGCCGGCTGACGCAGCATCGAACCCTTTCATCCCCTGCGCCAAGAGCCCGGCGATGATGCCGGCCAGCACGTCGCCGGAACCGGCCGTGCCCAGTGTCGGCGGCGCATTGTCGTTGATCACCGCATGCCCATCGGGCGCCGCCACCACCGTGTCGCTGCCCTTCAGCACCACGACGGCGCCCGAACGCAGCGCCGCCGAACGGGCGCGGTCGACCTTCGAACCATCCACCTGTCCGAACAGCCGTTCGAACTCGCCTTCATGCGGCGTCATCACCGCCGGTCGCTCAGGCCTGGCCTTGATCGCCGAGAACAGCGCTTCGGGGCTGTCCTTGAAGCTGGTGAGCGCGTCAGCATCGAGCACCGTCGCCGCATCGCTCGCGAGCACCGCCAGCACATTGGCCTTGGTTGCCTCGCCCAGCCCCGCCGCCGGCCCGATCACCACGGTGTTGATGCGATGGTCCTGCAGCAACAGCTGCAGGCTCGCCGCACCGTCGACCGGCTTCAGCATGATCGCGGTGACGTGGTTGGCCTGGATCAGCAGCGACGAGTGGGCGCCGGCCAGCGTCACCAGCCCTGCCCCGCTTCGCAACGCTGCCGTGGCCGTCATCCGGCTGGCGCCGGTCTGCAGCGGCCCGCCCGACATCACCACACAATGCCCGCGGGTGAACTTGTGTCCTTCGGCATCGAGCTTGGGCAGATGCCAGAGGTCGGGACCGTTACGGCTAAGGACGGGACGAATCTCGCCCAGCACCGTCTCCGGTATGCCGATTTCTGCCAGTACCACCTCACCGCAACGGGCTCGGCCGGGCAGCAGCAGATGCCCCGGCTTCAGCCGGAAGAACGTCACCGACACGTCGGCCCTGATCGCGACGCCCCGCACCTGCCCGCTTGCCCCGTCGATCCCCGAGGGCACGTCGACAGCGACGATCGGCACGCGCAGCCCATTGACCGCTTCGATCAGTTCCGCCAGCCCGCCTTCGATATCGCGATCGAGCCCGGCGCCGAGCAGCGCGTCGACCACCACCTTGGCGCCGCGCAGCCCGTCCGGCCGCGCCGCCTGGATCGGCCCGTTCCAGAGATCCGCAAAGAACGCCGCATCACCGGTCAGCCGGTCGCGCTCGCCGAACAGCGCCACCCGCACTTCGCGGCCCAGCTCCTTGAGTTTCTTGGCCGCGACGAACCCATCGCCGCCATTATTGCCGGGGCCGCAGAGGATCAGCACCTGCCCGTCCGGATAACGCTCCGCCACCAACTCGGCCACCGCATTACCCGCCGCCTCCATCAGCTTGAACGACTGGATGCCAGATGCCACCGCCAGCGCATCGGCGCGGGACATCTCGGCGGGCGTCAGGAGGGCGTGCTCGCTGGTCATGACGTCGACCCTAACCGCCCCCACGCAAAACAAAAAGGCCGCCCCGAAGGGCGGCCCTGAACTGTGATCGAAGCACCAGCTTAGTGGTGGTGCTCCTCCGGAACCTCGTCCTCTTCCGAAGCGATGATCTTCGAAAGCTCGGCGCGGGTCATCGGCTTGTCGGTCTTCTTGGCGAGCTCGGTGACGAAATCCACCACCTTGTTCTCGAACACCGGCGCGCGAAGGCCGGCGAGGGCCTGCGGGTTCTTGCGGTAGTAGTCGTAGACCTGCTGTTCCTGGCCGGGGAAGCGACGCACTTCGGCGATCAGCGCCTGCTGGTGCTCTTCCTCGGTCACTTCGACCTTGTTCTGGTTGCCGATCTCGGCGACCACGAGACCAAGGCGCACGCGGCGCTCGGCGATCTTCTGGTACTGCTCCTTGGCCGCTTCCTCGGTCGTGCCCTCGTCTTCGAAGGACCGGCCGTGGTGCTCGACTTCGTGCACGACGCGCTGCCAGATGGTGTTGAACTCGGCTTCCACCAGCTGCTCGGGAACGGCGAACTTGTGGCCTTCGTCGAGCTGGTCGAGGATCTGCCGCTTGATCGCCTGACGGCCCATCGAATCGAGCGCCGCCTTCATCTGGTCCTTCACTGCGTCGCGGAGCGCCGCGACGTTCTCGAGGCCGAGGGTCTTGGCGAACTCGTCGTTGAGCTCACCGGTCTTCGGGCCGTCGATATGCAGAATGGTGACTTCGAAGTCGGCCTTCTTGCCGGCCAGCTCGT
>JAEUMC010000179.1 GCA_016793415.1 Devosia sp.
CGGGCTCGGAGCCTGCTGCTCCCCCCACCCTAGCTGCGCCATGAACTTGGCCGAGGCCAAGTTCAGCTTCGCTACCCTCCCCGCAAGGGGGAGGGAGAGCCGGTGCCCTACTCCGCCGCCTCGGCCTTCATATCGAGGAAGCCGCCAGACTGGCGCTGCCAGAGCTGGGCATAGTGCCCGCCGCTGGCCAGCAGTTCGGCGTGCGTGCCTTCCTCGACGATGCGGCCCTTTTCGAGCACCACCAGGCGATCCATCGCAGCGATGGTCGAGAGCCGATGGGCGATGGCGATCACGGTCTTGCCCTGCATCAGCGACACCAGTTGATCCTGGATCGCCGCCTCGACTTCGCTGTCGAGAGCGGAGGTCGCCTCGTCGAGCACCAGGATCGGGGCGTTCTTCAACAGCACGCGAGCGATGGCGACGCGCTGGCGCTGCCCGCCCGAGAGCTTGACGCCCCGTTCGCCGACATGGGCGTCATAGCCCCGCCGTTCCTTGGGATCGACGAGCCCGGCGATCACCTCGGCCACCTTGGCCTGCTCGGCAGCGCGGATCATCTCTTCGTCGGACGCCGTCTGGCGGCCATACTTGATGTTCTCGCGCACCGAGCGGTGCAGCAGCGAAGTATCCTGGCTGACGAGGCCGATCGCGGCGCGCACGCTTTCCTGCGTCACGTCGCGAACATCCTGCCCGTCGATACGGATCGCACCGGATTCCACGTCGAACAGACGCAGCATCAGGTTGACCAGCGTCGACTTGCCGGCGCCCGAACGGCCGACCAGACCCACCTTCTCGCCCGGCTTGATGTCGAGGTTGAACCCCTCCATCACCGTGCCTTCCTTGCCGCGCCAATAGTTGAAGGTGACGTTGTCGAAGGCGATGCCGCCCTGCTTCACCTCAAGGTCCTTGGCTTCCGGCTTGTCGAGCATGGTGATCGGCTGGGCGATGGTGACCATCGAATCCCGCGTGGTGCCGATCTGGCGGAAGATGTTGGAGCCGACATCGAGGATCCAGCCCGACATGTTCATGATCTGCAGGGCGAACGGGATGGCCGTCGCCACCGCGGCAGCGTTCAGCGTTCCGGCGTTCCAGCTGGCGAGCGCGATCCAGGCAATCGAGATCACCAGGCCGGCGTTCAGCAGGAACAGCGTCGACCACATGTAGGTAAACACCCGCATGAGCTTTCTGAACTCGATGGCGTGCTCGTTCACCGAGTCCGCCACATAGGCGTCCTCATGCCCGTCGGTCGAGAAGGTCTTCAGCGTGTGGATATTGGTGTAGCTGTCGACGACGCGGCCGGTCATCACCGACTTGGCTTCCGAGAGTTCCTCGGAGTGCCTTGCGATGAGCGGCATGACGATGGTGAAGAGAATGCCGTAGAGCACCAGCCAGATGCCGATCGGCACCAGCAGCACCCAGTCGAGGCGCGCCAGAACCACGACCGCGACGACCACGAAAATGCCGGCGTACCAGACGGCATCGATGGTCATGTTGACCGAGGACTCGATCGACTCGCCCGCCTGCATGATCTTGTTGGCGATGCGTCCGGCGAAATCGTTCTGGAAGTAGCTCCAGGTCTGCCGGATGACGTGCCAATGGCTCTGCCAGCGAACGATGTCGACCAGGTTGGGTACGATCGAATGATTGCGGACCAGCGTATCGAGCAGGAAGGTGATCGGCCGGATCACGGCGATCACCAGGATCATCCACAGGAAGGTCTGCCAGTGCAGCTCGAACATCTGTCCCGGCGGGGTGGTGGCGAGCAGACCGACCACGACGCCGACAAACACCGGCATCATCGCATCGGCGATCGAGCCGATGGCAACCAGCACCATGCGGAGCAGGAATGCGCCGCGGAACTGGTTGACGAAATACATGGTGAACTTGGTAACCCCCATCGGGGGCTGGGTGTCCTTGGCCAGCGCTACCGGAGAGTAGCGGGCATCGAACCAGGCAATGACTCGGTTGAGCATTTTGAACTCATTTTCCGAGCCCGGTAACTGACTATCCGAGTCAGGTCAGGGCTCTAACGGATTGTTTTCGCTTCACTTTGGACCAGCTGGCGTTAGGGCCCGCGCTGAGGTCGATGAATCCGGGTTGATTGCGAGTTTCCATTTGTCCCCTCCTTGGGATGGTTGAAGTCGTGTCTCTCAGTCGTCTCCCTCCCCCTTGTGGGGAGGGATCAAGGGTGGGGGTGGCCGCACGCACGGAGCGTGGCCCTCCCCCACCCTAGCTTCACGACGGACTTGGCGAGGCCAAGTCCTGTTGCGCTACCCTCCCCACAAGGGGGAGGGAGATTCCGTGCCGGCGGCAAGCATCACTCGGCCGCCTCCTCCTGGGCATCCATCTCGATGAAACCGCCGGACTGGCGGGCCCAGAGCTTGGCATAGACGCCACCCAGCGCGATGAGCTCGGCGTGAGTGCCCTGCTCGACGATCTTGCCCTGCTCGAGCACCACCAGCCGATCCATCATGGCGATGGTCGAAAGGCGGTGCGCGATGGCGATGACCGTCTTGTTGCGCATCAGCAGCTGCAGCTGGCCCTGGATCGCCGCCTCGACTTCGCTGTCGAGCGCCGAGGTCGCTTCGTCGAGCACCAGGATCGGCGCGTTCTTGAGCAGCACCCGGGCGATGGCGATGCGCTGGCGCTGACCGCCCGAGAGCTTGACGCCACGCTCGCCGACATGGGCGTCGTAGCCCTTGCGGCCCTTGAGATCGACCAGCCCGTCGATGAAGGTGTCGGCCTCGGCGAGGCGCGCCGCGGCGAGCATCTCCTCCTCGGTCGCGTCAGGGCGGCCATAGAGGATGTTCTCACGTACCGAACGGTGCAGCAGCGACGTATCCTGCGTCACGACGCCAATCTGCTCGCGCAGCGTATCCTGCTGCACCGTGGCGATGTCGGTGCCGTCGATGGTGATGCGGCCGCTCTCGCGGTCGTAGAAGCGCAGCAGCAGGTTGACGATGGTCGATTTGCCGGCGCCCGAGCGGCCGACGAGACCGATCTTCTCGCCCGGCCTGATCGAGAGGTTCAGGTGATCGATGACGCCCGACTGCTTGCCGTAGTGGAAGCCGACATCGTCGAAGCGGACGTCGCCCTTGACCGGGCCGAGCGGCCTGGCGTCGGGCTGGTCGGCGACGACGCGCGGCAGCGAGATCGAGTTGATGCCGTCGCGCACCACGCCGATGTTCTCGAACAGCGCCGACATCTCCCACATCACCCACTGGCTCATGCCCTGGAAGCGCAGCACCAGGGCCGCCGCCACCGCGATGGCGCCGGGGGTCATGCCGGCAAAGATCCACTGGTTGATGCCGACGCACACCACCGCGAACAGCAGGATATTGTTCATCAGCGGGATGATGATCTGCAGGAAGGCGATCATCCGCATCTGCCGGTGCACGGTGCCCATGAACTGGTCCATGGCCTCGTGCGCATAGGCTTCCTCGCGACGCGAGTGCGAGAACAGCTTCACCGTGGCGATATTGGTGTAGCTGTCGACGATGCGGCCGGTCATCAGCGAGCGCGCGTCGGCCTGCGCCTCGGAGATCTTGCCCAGCTGCGGCACATATCTGACCAGCAGCGCCACATAGGCGACCAGCCAGACGAGGAACGGTACGGCGAGCCAGAGGTCGCTCATCGCCGCCAGCACTACGGCGCCGGCGAAGTAGACGACCACGAAGACCGTGACGTCGAGCAGCTTCATCACCACTTCGCGCACGGCCAGCGAGGTCTGCATCAGCTTGGCGCCGATGCGGCCGGCGAACTCGTCCTGGAAATAGCTCATCGACTGGCGCAGCAGGTAGCGGTGCGCCATCCAGCGGATGCGCTGCGGCAGGTTGCCGATCAGCGTCTGGTGGATGATGTGGGTGTCGACGATCTGCAGCAGCGGCAGGCCGAGCAGTAGCACCAGCGCCATCAGCCCGAGCTTCCAGCCCTCGGTCTCGAGGAATGTGGCCTTGTCGGCCGTGCTCAGCCAGTCGACCAGCGAGCCCATGAAACCGAACAGGGCAATCTCACCGGCGGCAATGGCGGCGCCCAGAAGCGCCATGGCGATCAGCCAGCGCTTGGCGCCCTTGCAGTAGTGCAGGCAGAAGGCGACCAGGCCCTTGGGCGGCTGCGTCGGCTCCCCGAGCGGATAGGGGTTCAGCCGATCCTCGAACCACTTGAACACTCTGTCGATCACGACCGTCTCCTCCGTCCACCCTGGGATGGCGGCACGGCTACGGCCTCAACCTAGGTTGAGGTCAAGCGGCTCTTGCCATCCGAGGGCTTACCCTCTCGTCTGATTTGGATTACGCACACGTCACGCCAATAGCGTGACGGAGGTGCGTGCTGGCGGGCCAGCCGCGCGTCGATCCCAATAGCGCCGAATTCGGCAAGGATCGTTCCACGTGGCTGGTTGTCAGCCGCATAGAATACACTAACCCTTGGATTCGGCTGTTGCGCCTGCGCCACAGTTGGTTAACGAGTTGATGCAGCGGAGCATTTGATGCGCGGCGAGAACGAAGAGACGGTCTTCCTCAAGGATTATGCCGAGACCCCCTACGCGATCGAAAAGGTCGAACTGGATGTCCGGATCGCCCCCGATACCTCGGTGATCCGCGCGCTGCTGACGCTGGTGCCGCGCGCCAACACCGCGCCGGGAACGCCGCTGGTGCTGGATGGCGAGGAACTGACGCTACGCACCGTCGCCATCGACGGGCTGCCGCAGGCGCTCACGGCCTATGAAGCAACCCCAACCGGGCTCACCATCCACCAGCCGCCGAACAAGCGCTTCGTGCTCGAGACGGAAGTCGCGGTCGAGCCGGAAAAGAACATCCGGCTGATGGGGTTCTATCGCTCGAGCGGCACCTGGTGCACGCAGTGCGAGCCCGAGGGCTTCCGCCGCATCACCTATTATCTCGATCGCCCCGACGTCTTGGCGCCGTTCAAGGTGCGGATGACCGCCGACCGGACGCTGGCGCCGATCCTGCTCGCCAACGGCAACCTGGTCGAAACCGGCGCCCTGCCCGACGGCCAGCATTTCGCGGTGTGGGAAGATCCGTTCCCGAAGCCGGCCTACCTGTTCGCCATGGTGGCGGGCGATCTCGGCTCGATCCACGACGAATTCACCACCGCCTCGGGCCGCAAGGTGGCGCTCGGCATCTACTGCGCGCATGGCAAGGAGAACGAGTGCCTCTACGCCATGGACTCCTTGAAGCGCTCCATGGCCTGGGACGAGCGCCGCTTCGGCCGCGAGTATGATCTCGACATTTTCAACATCGTCGCCGTCTCCGATTTCAACTTCGGCGCGATGGAGAACAAGGGTCTCAACATCTTCAACGACAAGCTGGTGTTCGCCAAACCGGAGAGCGCCACCGATGCCGACTACATCAACATCGAGAGCGTCATCGCGCACGAGTATTTCCACAATTGGACAGGCGACAGAATCACTTGCCGCGACTGGTTCCAGCTCTGCCTCAAGGAAGGCCTGACGGTTTACCGCGATCAGGAGTTCTCGATGGACGAGCGCTCGCGGCCGGTGAACCGCATCGACGACGTGCGGCAGTTGCGCCAGACACAGTTCCCCGAGGATGGCGGCCCGCTCGCCCATCCGGCGCGGCCCGACCGCTACAAGGAGATCAACAACTTCTACACGGCGACGGTCTACGAGAAGGGCGCCGAGATCGTTCGCATGCTGGCAACACTGCTGGGCGAAGCCGGCTTCCGCAAGGGGATGGACCTCTACTTCGAGCGGCATGACGGCGACGCCACGACCATCGAAGCCTTCATCAAGGTGTTCGAGGATTCTTCGGGGCAGAACCTGCAGCACTTCCAGCAATGGTACCTGCAGGCCGGCACTCCCGATGTCAGCATCACCGATCGGTTCGACGCTGCGACGCAGACCTACACCCTCGATATCGTGCAGGAGAACAAGCCGACCCCGGGCCAGGACGAGAAGCAGCCGATGGTGCTGCCGATCAAGTTCGGCCTCATCGGTCCCAATGGCAGCCCGATGAGCTGGGCTTCGGTGTCGGGCGGCGAGGTGCGCGACGACCTGATCGTCATGGACACCAGCAAGCTCAGCCTCAGCTTCACCGGCATCCCGAACCGTCCGGTACCCTCGCTGTTCCGCGGCTTCTCCGCCCCGGTCAACCTCACCACCAATGCCAGCGAGGCGGACCAGCTGTTCCTCGCCGGTCACGATGCCGATCCGTTCAACCGCTGGCAGGCGCTGCAGGACGTCTCGATGCGGCTGCTGCTCGACGCGGCCGCGGGCAAGCCGTGGAGCGACGCACAGGTTGCCGCCATTGCCGACGCTTTGGAGGAGACACTCGGCTCCAAGGAACTGGACCCGGCCTACAAGGCGCTGGCGCTGAACCTGCCCAACGAGCAGACCATCGCACGTGCCATCGGCAGCGATGTCGATCCCGACCGCATCCATGTGGTGCGGACCGGGTTGGTGACGGCCTTGATCGCCCGGCTCGCCCCGACGCTGGAAAAGGTCTACCTGACCAATGACAGCCGCCTCGCCTATTCGCCGGATTTCCAGCAGACCGGTCGGCGTTCGATGAAGAACACCGCGCTCGCTCTCCTGGTACTCGGCAAGGCGGAAGGCGCAGCCAAGCTGGCACGCGAGCAGTATGAGCGGGCGCTCAACATGACCGACCGCCTGTCGGCGCTTTCGACGGTGGTGCAGTCCTGGACCACCGATGCCGATGCGCTGTTGGCTGATTTCTATCGCCAGTTCACCGCCGATCCGCTGGTGCTCGACAAGTGGCTGTCGCTGAACGCGCTGGCAACGGACGACGCGGCGCTCGAGCGCATCAAGGCGATCCTCACTTCGCCGGATTTCCCGCAGAACAACCCCAACCGGTTGCGGGCGCTGATGGCGACCTTCGGCATGAACAACCCGACGCAGTTCGCGCGGAAGGACGGGGCCGGCTTCCGTTTCCTCGCCGAGTTCGTAGGCGACGTGGACAAGCGCAACCCGCAGGTGGCGGCGCGCGTGCTTACGGCGTTCCGCGTATGGCGCAGCTTCGAATCCGTACGTCGCAACGAGGCGGAGAAAGCGCTGAAATCGCTGCAGGAATCGGGCGGGCTCAGCCGCAACACGGCCGATATCCTCGAGCGGACGCTGGCTGGTTAACAGATCCTTAGCGCTGGAAGAATTTTTCTTCGGCGCTAAGTGATTCAATCGACTCACGATTTTTCGCTTCGCCGTCACGGCGCCCGGGTACCCCTCTGGACAGTGACAGCGAAGCGGATTCAAAGTCCCCTCATCGGGGCAAATCACTGGGTCGTCCCAATCACATAGGCGGAGAACTTGATGCGGCCGACGGAGCAATCCGGCGACGAGGCGAAGCGATTCCGTGCGCCTGAAGGCATGGTGCGAGGCAGCTGGCTGCGTCGCACCGCCATCGGTGCACTGGAGTGGCTGCTCACCCGTCTGACGGGCCGCGACGCCGCGCATGGCTATGCCGCGCTGATCGATACGCTGCCGTTCGGGGTAGCCTGCTGGGGAGCCGATGCGCGGCTCCTGGCCAGCAACGATCGCTTCGCTGAACGGCTGGGGGTCTTGCCGGACGCGCTCTACTCCGGCGCCGCCTACCATGAGGTAGTGAAAAGCCTCGCCCAGGGCGGCTACATGCAGTCGGTGCGCGAGGACTTTGAGAACCGCCTGCTCGAGCTGCATCGCGAAGACGGCTCGACACTGCTGATCGAAGAACGCCCGATCGAGGGCTCCGGTTTCGTCACCCTCCTGATGGACGTCACCGAAAGTCGCCGCACCAACCAGTTGCTGACCACCGTGCGCGAAGAGCAGCGCCTGCTGGCCCGGCGCTACCATGAAGAAAAGCTCCGCGCCGAAGCCGCCAGCCGTTCCAAGACCAGCTTCCTCGCCCATCTCAGCCACGACATCCGCACCCCGCTCAACCACATTATCGGCTTTGCCGACATGATGCGGCAGCAACCCTATGGCGCGCTCGGCGATCCGCGTTACCTCGGCTATGTCGAAGCGGTGAAAAGCTCAGGCGAGCGCCTGCTCGGCTTTTTCGGCTCGATCCTCGAACTGGCCGAACTCGAAGGCGGCCGGCGCGAGATGCGGAGCGACCGCTTCACCGCCGACGAACTGCTGGTCGGGGTGTTCCGCCGCTTCGCCGGTCAGGCGCAGCATGCCGGGGTGATCTTCGGTCTGGGCGGCCCCTGCAACGCGCTGCTGACCGCCGACCGCTTCGCGCTCGAGCGCATGGTCTCGAACCTGGTCGAGAACGCGGTGCGTTTTACCCCGCGTGGCGGCAAGGTCACCCTCGCGGCCTATGCCGGCGCCGACGGCGTGGTGCTCGAGATCACCGATACCGGCATCGGCATGACCGCCGAACGCCTCGCCACCCTGTCGCAGCCGTTCGTGTTCGGCGATGCCGCGCTGACCCGCGACCGCGAAGGCGCTGGGCTGGGTATTGCGATTGCGCGAGCGATAGCCGAACTGAGCGGCGGGCACCTCGCCATCGACAGTCGGCAGGGACTTGGCACCACGGTGGCCGTCAGCCTGCCGGTGTTGGCGGAGCAAACGGCGAAGGCGGCCTAGAGTCTAACGAAAACGACCCGCCGAAGCGGGTCGTTGGTCCGATGCCTTGGTTCTTGATCAGAAACTGATCTTCAAACCGACGAGGGCAGATGCCGTCGGCGCCTTGATGCCGTAGAAATCGTCATCGTCATAAGCGATCTCACCGAAGCCGCTTTGGTAGCGCAGCTCGCCCACCACGGCGATGTTCTCGGTTAGGTCGGCGGTCGCGCCGGCGATCAATTGGTAACCCCACCCGCTGTAGGTGCCCTCGTCGGGGTTGACGCCATAAGTAATCTGGCCGACGCCGACAGCGCCGTAGATGGTGAACATCTCGTTGAGCGGCAGGAACGCCTTGACGTTGACCATGGCGCTCAGCGTCGAGAGATCGTAGTCGGGCTCCGTCGTGAACACCCGGTCGGTCCAGTACAGGTCGCCTTCGATGGCCACATTGTCCATGACCATGACGCCCAGGGTCGCCGCCGCAGCAAACCCGGTGTCCATGGTGTAGTTTTCGTCATTGACGCCGCCCTCGAAGAAATCGACGTCGAGACCGAGTGAGGCGCCACCAAGCAGCTGCACATAGATGCTCGGGCTGGTCGAGACGGCCACCGGCTCTTCCTCAGGCATGACGATCAGATCGGCCGCGTGAGCCGCATATCCCGTCGACAGCAGCAAAGCAGAGGCCAGAAGCAGTTTGCGCATTTATTCCCCCACGACTTCCAAACAGCCCGCCCAACGCCGTTAGTCAACCGGCGGGTCGAGGACTCTCGATACAGTAAGTTGCACTATTCACCTTACCAATCAACCAACGATCGGTGACCAGATGTGGAAGAAGCGTCACTGCCTTGTTGAGCCAACCGCCTTGCGCAGGTGCAACTCGGCCAGATAGTCCCGCAGCAGCACCACGCGTCGCGGCCGGAAGCTGGTCCCAGTCAGCCTCACCTCGCTGATCCCATCCGAGCGGAACATGCGGAACGCCTCTCGCAAACAGCACCACGCGAGGACGGTGAGGGCACCTTCGGTGTAGACGATGGCCAGTGGCAGGATGGTGCGCTCGGAGGCGGTGCCGGCCTTGTCGGTGTAGCGGATGGCCAGCGCCTCTTCGCGCCAGCACGCCTGCCGGACGATGTCCATGTCCGGTCCGGCAGCAAAACGCGCCTCCGGACGGTAGACCTGCGACACCGCGTGGAACAGGTGCTGTTCACGATCGTCCGGCAGGGTCGCCGCGACCTTGGCCAGCACCGAGGTTGCAGCTCTTGCCAAGGCCGGGTCGCCCATCCGCTTCACCTCGGCCAGCCCCAGCGCCAGGGCTTCGATCTCGTCGCGATCGAAGCTCTGCGGCGGCAGCGCGTAGTCCTCGATCAGCCGATAGCCGTAGCCGCGCTCGCCCTCGATGCGGGCTCCGGCAGCACGCAGGCTGTCGATGTCGCGGTAGAGCGAACGCAGCGACACCTCGGTTGCCTCGGCGAGACGCGCAGCGGTGATCGGCGCGGGCATCTCGCGCATCGCCTGCAGCAGGCGAAAAAGCCGGTCGGGTCTAGCCATCATCCAACTGACAGAAAGTGGCAGTTGGGACCGGCTATAGCAGGTCGCATCAGGCCAGCAAACAGGAGCCCGCCATGACCATCAAGACCACCACCCACCTCAACTTCCGCGGCGACGCCCGCGCCGCCCTCACCTTCTATCAGTCCGTGTTCGGCGGCGAGCAGGCGGTCGTTACCTACAGGGATGCCGGCGCCGTGCAGAACCCCGGAGAGGCCGAGCAGG
Organism: Devosia sp.; assembly: GCA_016793415.1. GTDB lineage: Bacteria > Pseudomonadota > Alphaproteobacteria > Rhizobiales > Devosiaceae > Devosia_A. Next base: position 10,307 of record JAEUMC010000179.1, read on the forward strand.
TGATGTGGGGCCAGGTGGAGGCCGCGAACGGCTTCCGCATCATGGCCTATGACGTACCCTCGCGCCTCAACTGGAACCCTGGCGAGATCCCGGTCTTCGTTTCGGTGCGCGGCAACGACGCCGAGGAGATCTCCGGCTACTGGCAGAGGCTCAGCGCCGATGCGACGATCCTGCAGCCCCTCGCCGCTGCCGGCTGGTCGCCGCTCTACGGCATGCTGCGCGACCGCTTCGGCATCACCTGGGTGCTGGATGTGGAAGTCGCCTACGCCCCTGCTTGACCGCCCTCGACGGCGCCGTGCTTCCATGGCGTAGTGCCGACCGGCTTCGGCAACGCCATGGGGGCACGGATGACTGAGCGCACGGACCTGCCGTTCTACAACGGGCAGCCGGTAGAGATCGGCGGGCGTGGCTGGCTGATCGTGCTGGCGGCGACGGCGATTGCCTTCGCGGCGCTCATCGCCCTGCCCTTGCCCGACTTTCCGCTGAACTTCATCCCGGCGATCCTCTTCGTCGGCCTCCCGCTCGGCGCCCTCGCCCTGGTCGCCGGCCCGCACTGGACGGCGCTGTTCCACCGCTATGGCATCAAGCAGTTTGGCCAATCGCTGGGCTTTGGGGTCCTCACCATGGCGATCTCGGGAGCTGCTGGCTTCCTCCTTAACCTCATCGCCCCGATGACGGCCAACCCCAGCGTGGCGGCGCTGACTACCCTGGGGTTGACCGATCTGCTGCAGTTCTTCGCCCGCACCTTCATCCAGCTGATCGGCGAAGAACTGACCACCATCCTGCCGCTGCTCGCCGTGCTGTGGCTATGCGTCAGCCGTTTCGGCATGTCGAAGCGCACAGGCATCATCATTGCCGTCATCGTCTCAACGCTGTGGTTCTCGGCACTGCACCTCCAGACCTACAACTGGAACATTCTGCAGTGCCTCGGCATCATCGGCACCGCACGCATCGTCTTGACCCTGTCGTTCCTCGTCACCCGCAACCTGTGGGTGTCGGCCGGCGCGCACATCATCAACGACTGGTCGGAGTTCCTCGGTGCCTACGGACTGAGTCACCTGCCGGTCGGCACGTGAGGGCTAGAGCCCCCGCGCCTTCGCGTACCATGCAACGGCCGCGCCGCTGACCTCGCCTTCCATCTCACTGATGTCGGCGGCCAGCCGCTCGAAGTTCGGGGTGTTGGTGCGCTGCGCGAGGAGTTCGCGGAACGCTTCGGTCCAGCCCTCGTCCTTGAACGGATCGGCGAGCGCCGCGCTCATTACCTGCAGCACCGTGGAATAGAGTTCGAGGATCTCGGCCAGCCGCAGGCCCTCGGGCACAAGGCCGGTCTCGGCCAGACGGCGCAGTACCACGCCAGTCGTCGCCTGCGGGGCCGCGACGGTGCCACCGGCCACCAGTTGCGCCGACTGGGCGATGAACTCCAGGTCGATCAGCCCCCCGGCCGCCAGCTTCAGGTCGAAGGCGTGGCGCGGCGGGCGCTCCTTGCTCATCAGGGCGCGCATCGCCAGCACGTCGTCGATGGTCTTGGCTGCATCGCGGGGGCGCGCCAGGATCTCGGCCACCGTCGCGTCGACCTTGGCGCCGAGTTCGCCATCGGCATAGACGACGCGCGCCCGGCTCAGCGCCAGGTGCTCCCAGGTCCAGGCGCTTTCGTGGTGATACTGGATGAAGCCAGCCAGGCTGGTGGCAAGCGGGCCGGCATTACCAGACGGCCTGAGGCGCATGTCGGCTTCGTAGAGCACGCCCTCGGAGGTCGGGGCGCTGAGCGCCGCCAGCAGCCGCTGGGTCAGCCGGGCATAGTACTGGCTTGCCGCCAGGGGCTTCTCGCCATCGGACTCGTCGGCACCATCGGTTTCGTAGAGCATGATGAAATCGAGGTCGGAGCGGGCCGTCATCTCGCGGCTCGCCATCTTGCCGAAGGCCAGCAGCGCCACGCGAGCTCCGGGCACCACACCGTGTCGCTTCTCGAATTCGCGCCGCACCGCATCGAACAGCCGGGTCAGCAGCGCCTCGGCGAGCGTGGTGAACTGCTCCCCTGCCCGAGCCGCGTCCATCGAGCCGGCCAGCAGGCCGGCAGCGATCAGGAACATCTGCTCCTGGCCGATGATACGGGCCCGATCGATGACGTCCTGGTAGTCACGGGCATCGGCAAAGAACGCTTCGATCTTGCCGAGCAGCGTCTCGCGCCGCCTTACGTCGTCGGCGAAGGCCGGATCGATCAGCCCGTCCATCACATGGGCGCGGTGGATCACCGCGTCGGCCATGCGCGGCGCCGAGGCCATCAGCGCGACCAAGAGGCTGCGCAGGTTCTCGTGGTTGCGCAACAAAGCGAAAAGCTGCACGCCGGAGGGCAGGCGCGACAGGAAGTTGTCGAAGCGGGCCAGCGCCTCGTCGGGATTGCCGGCGCCCGAAATGGTCGACAGCAACGCTGGCAGCAGCTCGGTGAGATGGGCTCGCGCCGCCGCGGCCCGCGTCGCTGCATAACCGCCATAGTGCCACTTCTTGACCGTCTCGATCGCCTTGGTGGGCGCCTTGAAGCCCATGCCCGAGAGCGTCTCGATGGTCTCCGGGTCATCGTCGGCGCCAGTGAACACCAGGTTGCCGCCGCCTGCCGCGAGGCTTTCACCTTCGGCGAACAGGTCGGAATAGTAGCCGACAACCTGATTCAACGCCGCCCGGTAAGCCGTTTCAAACGCTGGCAGATCCTTCTCGCCCATCAGCGTTCCGATCACCGCGATATCGGCTTCCGCCTCCGGCATCACATGGGTCTGCTCGTCGCGCAGCATCTGCAGCCGGTTCTCGACGCCGCGCAGGAACCAGTAGATCCTGGTCAGATCTTCAGCTGCACGTTTCGAGATCCAGTTGGCTGCGGCCAACGCCTTCAGCGCTACGGCGGTCGGCCGCACCCGCAGCGTCTGGTCACGCCCGCCGGCGATCAGTTGCTGGGTCTGGGTGAAGAACTCGATCTCGCGGATGCCGCCCAGCCCGAGCTTGACGTTGTGACCGGCGACCCGCGCGTCGCCGACGTTCTTGGTGATGTTGATCTGGCGCTTCATCGCCTGGATATCGGCGATGGTGGCGAAGTCGAGGTGCTTGCGCCAGACATAGGGGGCAAGATCCTTGAGGAAGCGCTCGCCCACCTCCCGGTCGCCGGCGCAGGGGCGCGCCTTGATCCAGGCGGCGCGCTCCCAGTTCTGGCCGCGACTCTCGTAGTAGGCGAGCGCCGCCTCGGTCGGCAGCGCCACCGGCGTGGCGCCGGGATCGGGCCTGAGGCGCAGGTCGGTGCGGAACACATAGCCGTGCTCGGTGCGATCCTGCATCAGCGAGGCGAGCTTCTGGACAATGCGAGTGAAGAACTTCGTCTCCTCCCCCGCTTCCTTCACGGCGCGCTTCTCAGGGTCGAAGAAGGCGACGATGTCGATGTCGCTCGAATAGTTGAGCTCGCGCCCGCCATGCTTGCCGAGGGCAAACAGCGCCAGCCCGGAATTGGCCGCGGTCGCCTCGGTCAGGCCGCGCGCCGCGGCCAGCCGCAGCAGCACTTCGAGACCGGCGTCGAGGGCGGCATCGGCGAGGTCCGACAGCGCGGCGGTCGATTGCGCCGTGGTCCAGCGCCCCTCGACTTCGGACACCGCTGCCAGCAGCGCCACCCGGCCCTTGGCGATGCGCAACTCGCGCCCGATTTCGTCCTCGCTCGCGGCCCCTTGGCCGGCCTTTGCCACCTGATCGAGCACCGCCGCCAGCGCCGTATCGGGCGACAGCCTGAGCGCCGCGGCGAACCAGTCGGCATGCCGATCGGCGAGACCTTTGAGATAAGGGGCTGAAGCGAGAAGGGTTTCGAGCGTGACTTTCATATTCGTTCGATACCGCGCCGCATCGGCGATGTCATTCCTCCCGGGGACGAACAAATCGGATCAACACTGTTGATCTCCGACCAAAAGCCACTGGATTTCCGGCGCACTGCAAGTATTTTCGCCGGCCGAAACTCCTCAGAGATCGCTTGCATGCGCACCCGTATTGCCGCCCTCACTGCCCCCGTTCTGATGGCCCTCGCCCTCGCTGCTGTTCCCGCCTCGGCTGCCGGCCTGGACGGCATGGGTCAGGCGATCTTCGGCAACAGCTTCAACTTCAGCAAAGCCAACCTCGAGAAAGCGCCGGTCAAGGCGATCGGCGTGGGCAAACTGACGGTGCAGCTGCAACGCACCAAGCTCAAGGACGTCCAGAAGGCCTTCGGCGGCACGATCCGGCGCGAAGGCGATGGTGCCGGCCGCGCCGATTGGCTGTGCTATGGCGCCGAGGGCGCCAATGTGTGGTTCATCTCCAACGCGCTG
>JAEUMC010000180.1 GCA_016793415.1 Devosia sp.
CGCCCTCAGTCCTCGCCGGATCACCGTCTCCACCATCGGCATCGTGCCGCAGATGGAACGGCTGGGCCGCGAACTGCCGCAGGTCAATCTGACGCTCTCGCTGCATTCGCCCTTCGATGAGCAGCGGACGGCGATGATGCCGATCAACCGCAAGTATCCGATCGCCGAGTTGATGCAGGCACTCGACCGGCACGTCCGCGTGACTGGGCGCAAAGCCTATGTCGCCTATGTGCTGATTGCCGGCGTCAACGACAGCGACGACCATGCCCTGGCGCTGGCGCAGTTGGTGAGGGCGCGCTTCAGACAGGGACAACTGCTGCACGTCTCGCTGATCAGATACAACGAGATCGCGGCGGCCCCGGCAGCATTCACTCGCATCGATACTTCAGGCGCCCGGCGCTTCTGCAGCATCCTCGCGCAACATGCAGTCAAGGCGACGATCCGCGCCTCGTTCGGCAACGACATCGATGCCGCCTGCGGCCAGCTGTTCGCCAGCTACCGGCAGCCGGCGGATCAGCGGCTCCCGTGATGCGGGCACCCGAGTCTCGCCCACCCAGACCTGGTTCCAGAAGCAGCATGGCCGCCCCTTGCGGAGCGGCCATGAGACAGTCGGCGATCGCTTTGAAGGCGATCAGGCGGCCTTGCGGCCCAGGCCATTGTCCTTGGCGAGGCGCGAGCGGGTCGCGGAATAGTTCGGAGCGACCATCGGGTAGTCGGCCGGCAGGCCCCACTTCTCGCGGTATTCTTCGGGCGAGAGATTGTAGTGGGTGCGCAGGTGCCGCTTCAGCGACTTGAACTTCTTGCCGTCCTCGAGGCAGATGATGAAGTCCGGGGCGACGGACTTGCGAACCGGGACGGCCGGCTTCAATTCCTCGGCCGGTTCAGCCGCGACGGGAGACTGGAGATTCCGGAGGGCAGCATGCACGTCAGCAATCAGCTTGGGCAGGTCGGTAACGCTGAGGGCATTGTGGCTAACATAAGCGGAGACAATGTCAGCGCTCAGATCGATGAGATCGTTGTCAGCCGCGGCGATGCCGCTGATGATATCGGTCATTTCGGGTCCTTTTCTGCGGTATGTCAGGGCGAAGAGGTGGCAGCCTTGCCCTGGACTGGTTCAATAGAACCGCTGCATTGCGAATGCAATAGCAACTGTCGTCTATGTGTATAACCTTTGATTTGCGGCAATAATGTGCAGTTGCCAAAGTGTTTCACTTCAAATCGTCCACAGTCGTCGCAGCGGTCGGCGCTTCCCCGCAGCGATATGCCGCACGAGCGAGCAAATGTGCCGAGAGCGGGGTGGATAACAGTAGGAACACGATGCCCAGTAACGAGCGCAGGATCACCGCGCCGTCGAGCGAAACCACTGCAAGGGCAAGGAAAATCAACCCGGCACCAATGGCTCCGGCTTTCGACGCTGCATGCAGGCGGGTGTAGAGATCGGGCAGCCGCAGCACGCCGATTGCCGCGATCAGGCTGAACACGGCCCCGGCAAGCACGAGGAAGGCGGCAAGATACTGTGCCAGTTCGACAATCATCGTTCGGCCTCCCGCTTCTGCGCCCGGCTCATCAGGTAGCGGGCCAGGGCTACGGTGGCGAGGAACCCCACAAGTGCCAGCGCGATGGCGATATCGACATAGAGCGAAAAGCCGGTCAGCAGCGCCACGCCCACGATAAAGCCAGTGGCAAGCACCGTGATCATGTCGAGAGCCAGAATGCGATCGCCCAGATTGGGGCCGCGGATCAATCGAATCACCGCCAGCAGCATGCCGATCAGCAGCAACCCGAGCGCGATCTGCGTAGCCAGTTGCAAGGCGATCGCACCGCTCATCGGAACGCTCCCGCCACCTTGGCCTCGAAGCCTTCCGCAATCTCCTTGATGAACGCCGCCCGATCGGTGACGTGGATGGCGTGGATGTAGAGGAACCGCCGATCCTCGGAGACATCGACGCTGAGCGTTCCCGGCGTCAGGGTGATGAGGTTGGCGAGCAGCGTTATCTCGGCATCGCTGGTAACACTGAGCGGAAAGGCGATGATCGCCGGCCGGATGTGGGCGTTGAGATCGGGGCGGAGCACCAGGCGGGCCACGCGCAGGGCACTCGCCACCAGTTCGGTGATGAACAGCCAGCCCAGCGCCACGATGCGGAGCGCCCGCGGCAGGACGTTGGGGCGGGACACGAACCGGCGCACCACGAACAGGCAGGCGGCGCTGACCAGGGCACCGAGCAGCAGGTTGGGCAGGGTAAAGCTGCCGGTGGCCGCAGCCCATCCCAACGCCAGGACGATGGTGAGGAGAACCAGGCTCATGGCGCAGCTCCCGCAAGGCCGGTTGCGACGACGTAGTTGGCCGGATGCAGCAGCCCGGCCGCCGCTTGCTTGCCGAAACCGAGCAGCGGCTCCGGCCACAGCCCGAGCAGCAGCACCAGCAGCGTCAGCACGCTGGCAGAGCCGAGCCCGAGCCAGCGGACCTGCCGGCTCAGCGGCCTCAAATCCGGGTTCGGCGCTTCGGTTGCCGCCCCTTCATGCCCGGCGCGCCAGAAGATGTGCGCCCAGAGCCGGCTCACCGCAATGAGCGTCAAGAGCGCGTTGGCAAGCACGGTGACCCACAAGGCCAGGCCCCAACCGTCGCGGCCAGCACCCCAGCCCTCGATGCCGCCCTGCACCAATAGCAGTTTCGGCCAGAAACCGAGGAATGGCGGAACCCCAGCCACCGCCAGCATCAACACGAAGAACAGCAGCGAGGGCAGCGACGCAGCCGCGTAGATGCCTCCCATGCGCCGCGTATCGGTCTCGCCGGTCATGGCCTCGAGCAGGCCTGCCACGAGGTAGAGCCCGGTGATGGTCAGCATGGCGTGCAGGACATAGGTAGCGGAGCCGGCGAGCCCGGCATCGTTGCCCAGCGCCGCGCCGGCAATGGTTGCCCCGATGCCGCCGATCACCAGAAAGCCCAGTGCGCGCCGCAAGTTGGTCTCGGCGATGGCGCCGAGCGGCCCGAGCAGCAGCGTGCCGATCGCCACCAGGACCAGCACCGGCTCCAGCACCTCGCGGCTCGCCGGCAGCAGCATCACCAGCGCGCGAAGCAAGGCGTAGACGCCCACCTTGGTCAACAGGCCTGCCATCAGCGCCGAGATCGCAGCGGGCGGGGCGTGGTAGCTGGCGGGGAGCCAGGCGTTCACCGGAAACGCCGCCGCCTTCATGCCGAAGGCCAGGAGCAGCAGCGCCGCGATCGAGGCCATCACCGCCGGGTTGGCGGTGGCGGCACGGCCGACGATATCGGCCATGTTGAGTGTCCCCAGCGTGCCGTAGAGCAGCCCGAGCGCGGCGAGGAAGAACGTCGTCGCAAGGAAGTTGAGGAAGCCGTATTTCACCGTGCCGTCGAGCTGAATGTTGCGCCCGCCCAGCACCATCAACCCGAAGCTCGAGATCAGCATGACCTCGAACCAGACATAGAGG
>JAEUMC010000196.1 GCA_016793415.1 Devosia sp.
CTACCTCAGTAGATGTTGAAGGGGTTTCCCTTGCCGGGGTTGTCTGGACCACCGGCAGCTTTGGGATTGCCCGACTTGATGAAGCCCTGAGGATCGGCATGCAGCACTGCGGACTGCTTGCCGGCGAGGGCCGGCGTCGCACCGGCCGCCAGGCCGAGCGAGAGGCCTGCCGACAGGGCGACGATCGTCATCAGTTCGCGTCTTTTCATATTTGGTCTCCTAATTGACGACGGGCATCAGATGCGCGGTGAGGTGCGAGGATAGGGTGAAGGGAACCGCTAAGATTGGAGGCAAATGGGCAATATTTGCTCACCGCTCCGGTCACGCCGCCCCCAGCCGTTCGCGCGGCAGGAACAGAAAGGTCGGGGTGTGGTTGAAGCGCTTCCAGCACAGGTACCCTTGCTCCCTGAGGTGGCTCTCCACCTCGCGGAATTTCGGTCGCATGATCTCGATGTAGAGGATCGGCCGGTGCCGCCGCAGCACCCGCTCCGCCCCGCGCAGCACCTCCAGCTCCCAGCCCTCGACATCGATCTTGATCACATCGATGCGGGGCTCGCCGAGCACCTCGTCGTCGAGCGTCACCATGGCGATGGCCCCGGCGGGATCGGCCTCGACAGTCGCCATGCCGCTGTTGCGGTCCGTTGCATCGAGGGCCCGCACCTGGCCGCTCGCCGCGCCGACCGCGGCATTATGGGTCCGGCAGGTCTCGCCCAGCCCGTTACTGCCCAGATTGGCGACGAGGTAGCCGTAAGTGGTCGGGTTGGGCTCGAAGGCGATGGTGCGGATGCCCAGCACATGGGCGAAATACAGGGCATGGTTGCCCACATGCGCCCCGACATCGACGGCGCACTCGGCAAAGAACAGGCGCGAGCGTACGTCGGCGAGCAATTCGGCCTCATAGAACGTGCCGGTGCGACGGATGGTGCGGGCGATGTGGTCTTCCTCGCTGCCGAACACCAGCGTCAGGTGCTTGCCGCCCGCCTCGAAGCCCACCGTATGGGTCATAGCCGTTCCACCGCCACGGCCAGCTTGGCGTTCAGCTTGCCGAACCCGGCGAACTGCAGGATTTCACCCAGCTGCTCGCCGTGATGGACGCGGGTGTAACTCTCGAAGATCGACTCCTCCGGCTCCTGGTCCTGCACCCAGCCTGCGGCGCGTCCGACGCACAACATGCCGATGCCGTTCTCGTGGCAGTAGCGGGCAAAGCGCACATCGACGAAACGCTGCGCCGACCGCATGAATTCGAACGGCGGCATCAGGTCGCCGCGCAGCATCAGGCAGCCGGTGCCGAGCTGGTTGACGAGGATGGGTTTGGCCAGCGCCTTGTCGAACTTGGCGACAAAGCGCGAGGGCGCCGCGCCTTCGAACAGATCCGAATAGATGACACCGTGTACGCCGACCGCCACCCGCGCCGAGGGCAGGGCCTGGTGGGCTTCGATCAGGGTGGCGACATAATCGGCGGGAAAGATCAGGTCGTCGTCCATCAGGAAGACATACTCGTTGGCCCCCGCCCGGCGCAGAAACTTGCCGGTATCCTTGAGGTCCTCGTCGGGCACCAGGTAGTCGACATTGGCCAGTTTGGGCAGCCGGCGCCGTTGCGCGGCGCTGTACTGGTTGAGAACCACATGGATCTCGTCGAGCTGCGAGCCGACGCTTTCCAGCATGGCCGGCAGGTTGCCGATGCGGCCAGGATAGGTGGCGATTTGTCCGATGCGCCTCACGGCTGGCCCTCCATGGTTTCGACGCCGGCATGGGTCATCAGGATGCCCTGTGCAGCGAGCACGTCCTCGATCGGCGGCAGTTCGGCATGGGGGCCGCCCACCTGCCGCCGGCGTGCCGCGGCGGCGGCATAGGCCCGCCGGGCCGGGGCGCGATAGCCGTCCTCGGTGGCCTCGATGCCGGGCGAGCGCGTTAACGAATTGGCCGAGGCCAGACCGAACATCAGGGGGGTCGGCATTAGCCTTACTGCATTCACGCCGAGGCTCATCCTGAGCCGTTCGTAGAACTCGGTGTCAGCCCCGATCTTGGCCGCGCGGTACGGCCCGAAACGCTCGAAC
>JAEUMC010000207.1 GCA_016793415.1 Devosia sp.
GCACCAGCGAATAGGCCGAGCCGTTGTCGGTCAGATTGATGCGGACATTGGCGATATGGGTGCCGCCCATCGTCACCATGTACTCGGCGCGCGCCTTGATCTCGGCGGCAACAGCGGGCAGGGACATGAGGGCCAGCCCGAAGGCGGCCAATCGCATGGTCTGGCGGAAACCGGCGCTCAACACGGGAACGGACCTCTGGCGGCGTCGCCAAACGGCGACGTGACGTCACCAAGCAGCGAATCAGTATTGCTGCCAAAATGCCGAGCGAACCCCCGCCTTGCAAGGCATTCGGCGTTCACAAGCTTGACGGGAGGAACTCAGTTCTCTATGGGAGCGTCCGCAATCAAGAACAGACTCCAGCCCGTTGCGAGGGGATAGTCCCCCGCCAAGGGCCTTTTGACAGGATATTCCAATGGCTCGCCGCTGCGAACTCACCGGTAAGGGCGTGATGACCGGGAACAAGGTGAGCCACGCGCTCAACCGTACCCGTCGCCGCTTCCTCCCCAACCTCCTCAATGTCTCGCTGCTGTCGGACACGCTGGGCCGCACGGTCAAGCTGCGCATTTCGGCGAACGCGCTGCGTTCGGTCGAGCACCGCGGTGGCCTCGATGCGTTCCTGCTCAAGGCAGACGACGCCGAGCTGTCGCCCGTCGCGCTGGCCGTCAAGAAGGAAGTGCGCGCCGCGCTCGCGTCGTAAGCCACTTCCGCATAGAGTTTCAGCCGCGCGTTCCCAGCCGGGATCGCGCGGTTTCGTTTTCCGCCCCGGTCTGATGCCGGCCAGCGGGTTCCATAGAGGTGCAGGATATGCTCGCTCGCTTTGTCGCGGCTATTGCCGCCATGGTCGTGGTCGTCACCGCGTCCAACATTCTCGTGCTCTACCCGGTCGAGGCCATGCTCGGCCCGATCAACCTCAAGGATCTCCTCACCTGGGGGGCCTTCACCTATCCTTTCGCCTTCCTCGTCACCGATCTCACAAACCGCTATGACGGTGCGGCGCGGGCTCGCCTCGTGGTGGTCTGCGGCTTCGTCGTCGCGGTGGCGCTGTCGTTCTACCTGAGCTTCAATCCGCTGCCGTGGAATGTCGGTGGCGCTCCGGCGACTACGGCGCGCATCGCCACCGCCTCGGTGACGGCGTTCCTCATCGGACAGCTGCTCGATATCTCGGTGTTCTCGCGCCTCCGCGCCAGCAAGAACTGGTTCCTGCCGCCACTCGCCGGCTCGCTGTTCGGCTCGCTGCTCGACACGGCGATCTTCTTTTCCATCGCCTTCGCACCGGCTTTCGGCTTCGTCGATGGTCTCTATGGGGCACAGGATGGCTCGCTCGGCTTCCCGGCGCCGTTCCTGAGCCTTGGGCCCGAGGTCCCCTTGTGGTTCTCGCTGGCGGCCGGCGACTTCCTGGTGAAGTTCCTCGCGGCGCTGCTGCTCTTGGCGCCCTATCGCATGCTGATGGGCAAACTGATGCCGCTGCCGCCGCTGAAGGCTGTGGCTTAGCCAAGCCGGCTCGCCGGTGTGGGCTGACCCCCACCCCTGTCCCCTCCCCCTAATCATGGGGAGGGAGACGATAGCCTCGATTTCAGTGTGAGGGTCTCCCTCCCCTTACTTAGGGGAGGGGACAGGGGTGGTGGTCAGCAAGCGCCGGAACCGGTGTTTCGCTCGGGCTACCCAGGCCAGCGGCTCAGGTGCTCGTGGGTGATCCACCAGTGCTCGCCCACGCGTTTGAGCACCGTGGTGCCGCGGCCGGAGCCGGAGATCGGCTTGCCGTCGGCGACGGTTTCCCAGTTGAAGCGGTAGGTGCAGGCGGCGGCGCTGTCGCCCTCGGCAATCCACTCGAGCTGGTCGAGCCAGTAGCGCTCGCTTGGTCCCATGGCCTGCCAGGTCGCCTCGAATGCCGCGCGGATCGCAGCGATGCCGCGATGGGTGCCGCTGGTGAACCAGAAGGTGGCGTCGGGCGCGATGAGGTCGACCAGCAGATCAAAATCCTGGCGGTTGATCCGGTCGGTATAGGCCTCAAGCACGTGTCTTGCCGACATTGCCGCGTCCTCCTCAGTCCGGCAGGCTGAACTCCAGCAGCAGGTTGCGTTCCCAATCGTTGAAGTTGTTGTCCGACACCAGCGTGATGCGGGTGGTGCCATCGGGCGCCTGGTGGACGGCGAGGGCTTCCATATTGTCGATGTCGCCGCCAGCGGCATGCAGCAGCTGTTCGCCCTTCAGGTGGGCGCCGGCTTTCACTTCGGCGGCCGGGATGCGGACCAGCCGCATCTGGAAGGCGAGGAGCGCAATACCGCGCTCCAGCACCAGCAGGTCGCCATTGGGCATGAAGGCGCAGTCGGTCGGGTTGGTGCCGTCGCCGGAGATATAGCTCAGCGGGCCCTTGTCGTTCTGGCCCAGCAGATAGGCCGAGTGTTGGCCGTCATCGTCGATGATGCCTTCGGTGAGGAGCAGCGTCGAGCCCGATATCGGCGAGTTTGCGGGAGCGATGCAGACCGCTTCCAGCGTCTCGTTGGTGCGGGTGTCGCTCAGCCATTTGGGGATGTTGACCTCCCGTGCCGGGCCCTGCGGCAGGCCATCGACCAGGGTGAAGTCGGCGACACGGGTGAGGTTCTCGAAGCCGACGCGGACGGCGCTGGGCTTGCCGTCGCGCACGATGACCGCCAGCGCCTCGGCATCGCGCGAGTAGGCGCGCGGCAGTTCCTTGCCCTTGGAGTTCTGGATCGGCTCGACCTTGACGCCGATCAGTCCCATAGGGCGCGCCGCTTCGTCGTAGAGCAGCTGGCCGGAAACGAAGTTACCGCGGTCCGAAACCATGACGAGCCGGCCATCGGGGCCGGTGAAGCCAAGGCCGGACAGGCCGCCGAAAGTGTCGGTCTGGCTCTGCATCTCGATGCCGCCGCGCCAGACGAGGCCCTGGACGCGCTGACCGATGCCTGCCGAGGCGAAGCTCGAGATCGGCACCGAGGTGACCGTTTCCTCGTCGGCTCGGACCCCCAATCCGCCGGCCACCAGCAGTGCAGCGCCGGCGCTGGCGACCAGCAGCGCCGCACCGGCGAGACGCGAGGTGCGCCGCGCAGCGATCATCCGTAACGGCTCTTGCGGAAGGCGCCCGGCGCCTCCTCGTCGAACAGCGAAGCGAGCTCATCGGTCAGGGCGCCGGCCAGTTCCTCGGCATCGAGCAGGGTCACGGCGCGCCGGTAATAGCGGGTGACGTCGTGGCCGATGCCGACCGCGACCAGCTGCACCGAGGAGCGGGTCTCGATGTCTTCGATCACCTGGCGCAAGTGGGCCTCGAGATAATTGCCGGCATTGACGCTCTGGGTCGAATCGTCGACCGGCGCGCCATCGGAGATCACCATCAGGATACGGCGATTTTCGGACCGGGCGAGCAGGCGCTTATGCGCCCATTGCAGCGCTTCGCCGTCGATATTCTCCTTGAGCAGCCCCTCGCGCATCATCAGGCCGAGATTGCGGCGTGCGTGACGCCACGGCTCGTCGGCCGCCTTGTAGATGATGTGGCGGATATCGTTGACGCGGCCGGGATTGGGCGGACGCCCCGCTTCGAGCCAGGCCTCGCGGCTCTTGCCGCCCTTCCAGGCACGAGTGGTGAAGCCCAGGATCTCGACCTTGACGCCGCAGCGCTCGAGCGTACGGGCGAGGATGTCGCCGCAGATCGCCGCGATGGTGATCGGGCGGCCGCGCATCGAGCCGGAATTGTCGAGCAGCAGCGTGACCACGGTGTCGCGGAAATCGGTATCGCGTTCGACCTTGAAGCTCAGTGCCTGCAGCGGATCGGTCACCACGCGGGTCAGGCGTGCCGTATCGAGCAGGCCTTCCTCGAGGTCGAACTCCCAGCTGCGGTTCTGCTGCGCCATCAGCCGGCGCTGCAGCTTGTTGGCAAGCCGCGCCACCGCGCCGGCGAGGTTTTCGAGCTGCTTGTCGAGCAGGGCGCGCAACTGGTCCAGCTCTTCGGGCGGGCAGAGGTCGGGCGCCCGCACCACCTCGTCGAACTTCTGGGTGAAGATCTTGTAGTTGAAGACGTTCTGGAACTCTTTGGCGTTGGCGCCGGGCGGCGGCGGATTGGGCTGGTCCTCACCCGATTCCGAACTGTCGTCCTCGTCGGTTTCGGAGAAATCCATCTCCGCGCCTTCGACTTCGCCTTCCTGCTCGGACTGGCCGGGGGTCTGGTCCTCGTCGGCCTCGGCGTCCTCGCTCTCCCCCTCGCCCTGCTCGGGGTTCTTCTCGTCGTCCTGGCCGCGCTCCGGCTCCTGGTCGTCGCCCTGTTCGGAATCATCGCTCTCGCCATCGTCGAGATCGCTGTCGGGCACGAGGCTCAGGTCGCGCAGCAGCTGCCGGGTGGCGCGGCTGAACAGCTCCTGGTCTTCGAACCTGGTAAGGAGCGTGGTCAGCGAAGTGCCGGCGCGCTCCTCGATTTCCTTCTTCCACAGATCGACAATGGCGTTGCCCGAGGGCGGAATGGCGATGCCGGCGACGCGTTCGCGCAGGATCAGGCCCAGCGCCTCGGCGAGCGGAGCATCGGCCTTGTCGTTGACCTCGGCGAAGTTCTGCCGGAACAGCCGGTCTTCCAGCATCTCGTGGATATTGCCGGTCATGCCGGGCATGCGAATA
>JAEUMC010000233.1 GCA_016793415.1 Devosia sp.
CAGCGCGTGGTCTACTTCATGCTCGACCTGCGCCAGCGCGGCCGCGACGTCCGCTGCCTGGTGCAGGGGCTCGAGGGGCTGATCATCGACACCTTGGCTGCCTTCAACATCAAGGGTGAGCGGCGCGACGGCCGGATCGGCGTCTGGGTGGCGCGGCCGGACAAGGGCTTTGGCCGCGAGGACAAGGTGGCGGCGATCGGCGTGCGCGTCAGCCGCTGGGTGACGTTCCACGGCATTGCCATCAATGTGTCGCCGACCCTTTCACACTTCGATGGCATCGTGCCTTGCGGCATCTCGGACCAGGGCGTGACCAGCTTCGAGGATCTCGGACAGCTGGCGTCGATGGCAGAAGTCGACGCCGCTTTGCGCGCGGCGTTCGAGCGCCGCTTTGGTGCGACTGCAGACCTGCAGCCGCAGGCCCTTGTCAGTGCCGCCTGACGCACGCATTTTCTGATCTGACCGATTCCATGGGGGTGAGGCCATGACGCTGGACGATCTCAAGAAAATCTTCCTCAGCCCGACGCTGTTCCGGCTGGAAACCATTCTCTCGCCGCGACTGGTGCCGGTGTTCTATGCAACCGGCCTGGCGGCACTGCTGCTCTGGTCGGTGGGCCACCTGTTCGTCAGTTTCGGCCGCAACTTCGGCGATGGCCTGTGGGGCATCCTCGAGATCGCGGTCTATGGCGCGCTGTTCCTGATTGCGCTGCGCATCGTGTGCGAAGTGCTGCTGGTGTTTTTCAAGGCCAATGAGACGGTCACCCGCACCGTGAGCCTCAGCCGGGTGCCGACCTCGCTGATCGATGAAGTGCGCGACGCCATCCACGACATCGCCGAGGATGAACCCTACGACGACGAGACCAGCGAAGGCGCCGCGGCCGCGGAGCCCGGTACTCCGGCCGTGCGGCGAACCGCAAGGCGTACGCCGCCGCCGAGCGCCAAGCCGGACATCTGAAACAGAAAAGGCCGCCCTCGGGCGGCCTTTTCGTGAGGGCGGGTGGCTCGCCCATGGATGGTGATCCAGAGAGATCAGGCGGTGGCAAGCGAGCGGCGCGACTTCAGCACCTCGTCGACGCTCCAGGCGCCCGGCCCGGCGAACACCAGGTAGAGGAAGATGAAGCAGAACAGCACGGCGCCGTCGCCGCCATTGGCGACGGGGATGATGTTGCCCTGCCCCATCATCGGCACGTGCACGAACCAGAAGGCGTAGGCCATCTGGCCGGCGAGGATGAAGGCGACCGGCCGGGTGAAGACGCCGAGCAGGATCGCGAGGCCGCCGAACACTTCCAGCACGGCCGCCAGGCCCATCAGCGAGAACAGCTCGAACCCACCGCCGCCCATCTGCGAGGCCGGAAAGCCGAACATCTTCTGCGTGCCGTGCGCCATGAAGCAGAGCGCGGCAACGATACGGAGAACGGCCAGCGCCTGCGGCTGGTACCGGTTGAGGGCTTCGAGATTCATTGGTCTTTTTCCTGCTGGACGCCTCGGAGGTGGGCGCATCAGGAAACAAGAGCACGAGGCTCAGGATTCGGGTCAACTGAAGGTTTGGTAACCTGACGGTCTCGTGATCGGGCGTGATCAGGGCTGCATTGCTTCCATCGCAGAGTACCGATCATTGCTTTTTTCCCGAGTTTGGCGCATAGGCACGCGCCAATGACACAAGCTCCGAAAATCGGCCTGGTCAGCCTCGGCTGCCCCAAGGCTCTCGTCGACTCCGAACGCATCATGACGACGCTGCGCTCGCAGGGCTATGCGTTCTCGCGCGACTATGAGGGCGCGGACGTCGTGCTGGTCAACACCTGCGGCTTCCTCGACAGCGCCAAGAAGGAAAGTCTCGAGGCGATCGGCGAGGCCGTCGGCGCCAATGGCCGCGTCATCGTCACCGGCTGCCTCGGCGTCGAAGAAGAAATGATCCGCGCCACCCATCCGAGCGTGCTCGCCGTCACCGGCCCGCACCAGTACGAGGATGTGGTCAACGCGGTGAACACCCACGTGCCGCCGGTGCCGAACAAGTTCGTCGACCTGGTGCCGGAAGCCGGCCTGAAGCTCACGCCGCGCCACTACGCCTACATGAAGATTTCCGAGGGCTGCAACAACCGCTGCACCTTCTGCATCATCCCGCAGATCCGCGGCGACCTGGTGTCGCGCCCGATCGCTTCGGTGCTGTACGAGGCCGAGCGACTGGTGGCGACGGGCGTCAAGGAGATCATGGTGATCTCGCAGGACACCTCGGCCTACGGGCTCGACATCAAGTACCAGAGCTCGAAGTTCCGCGGCCGCGACATCGAGGCGCGCTTCCAGACCCTCGCCGAGGAACTGGGCAAGATGGACGTGTGGACCCGGCTCCACTACGTCTACCCCTACCCGCATGTCGACAGCGTCATTCCGCTGATGGCCGAGGGCAAGATCCTTCCCTATCTCGATATCCCGTTCCAGCACGCCTCGCCGCAAGTGCTGAAGGCGATGCGTCGCCCGGCCAACCAGGTCAAGACGCTCGACCGGATCAAGGCCTGGCGCGCCGTCGCGCCGGACCTCGCCATCCGCTCCAACTTCATCGTCGGCTTCCCCGGCGAGACCGAGGAGGATTTCGAGTTCCTGCTCGATTGGCTGGAGGAAGCGGAGATCGATCGCATCGGCTGCTTCGAGTACGAGCCGGTGACCGGCGCGCCGGCCAACGACATCGAGGGCATCGTCCCCGATGAGCTGAAGCGCGAGCGCTACGAGCGCCTGATGGAAGTGGCGCAGGACATCTCGGCTCATGTGCTGAGCAAGAAGGTCGGCCGCACCATCGACGTGCTGGTCGACGACGTCGAGCCCGATACCGGTCGCGCTATCGGCCGCAGCCAGTGGGATGCGCCGGAGATCGACGGCACCGTGATCATCCACGAAGCCGACGGCATCAAGGTCGGCGACAAGGTCTCGGTGCTGGTGACCGAGTCGGACGAATACGACCTGTTCGGCGTGCCGTCGGCCGTCGCTGCCAAGGACGACAGCAAGCCCGCCGTCGTCGCCGGCTGATGATCGGGCATCGCGAGTATGAGCTGGCGCCCCGGGGCGCCACGCTGCGGCTTGGCCGCACCGCCCGTCTGATGGGCATCCTCAACGTCACCCCCGACAGTTTTTCCGATGGCGGCCGTTTCGACGCGCTGCCGGCGGCGCTGGCCCAGGCTCGCCGGATGCTGACTGAAGGCGCTGACATTATCGACATCGGCGGCGAGAGCACCCGGCCCGGGGCGGCCGAGGTCACGGCGTCAGACGAACTGGCACGGGTGCTGCCGGCGATCGCAGCGCTGCGGGCCGACGGCATCACCGCGCCGATCTCGATCGACACTTACAAGGCCGAGGTCGCCGACCGCGCCGTTGCCGCCGGGGCAACCATCATCAACGACGTCTATGGACTGCAACGCCAGCCGGAAGTGGCGGCGGTGGCGGCGCAGCATGGCCTGCCGCTGGTGGTGATGCACTGGGACAAGGCCCGCGACACCGGTCGCGACGTGATGGCCGAGCTGGCGCGCTATTTCGACGTGACCCTCGCCATCGCCGACAAGGCGGGCGTCGCACGCCAGAACATCGTACTCGACCCGGGGTTCGGCTTCGCCAAATCGCTGCGCGACAACTACGAGATCCTGCGGCGGCTACCGGAACTGGTGGCGTTGGGCTTCCCGGTGCTGGTCGGCACCTCCAGGAAATCGATGATCGGCAAGCTGCTCGACGTCCCCGCCGACGAGCGGCTGGCGGGAACGGTAGCGACCTCGGTGCTCGGCTATACCGCTGGCGCCCATATCTTCAGGGTCCACGACATCCGGCCCAACCGCGATGCCTTGCGCGTCGCCGAGGCGGCCCTATATGGACCGCGCGACCAGGATTCTTGACGTGACCAGAAACTTCGACGGCGACCGCATCATCCTCAGGGACCTGGGGTTCTTCGGCTATCACGGCGTGATGCCCGAGGAGGCCGTGCTGGGCCAGCGCTTCTTTGTCGATCTGGTATGCGGTGCCGATCTCCTTGAGGCCGGGCGCAGCGACGAGCTGCAGCACTCGATCTCCTATGCCGAGATCTACGATGTGACCAAGGCAGCGTTCGAGGAGCAGCGCTTCAAGCTCATCGAAGCGGTCGGTCAGCGTATCGTCGACCGGCTGTTCGAGGCGTTCCCTGATATCCGTTGGGTCCAGGTGCGGGTGAAGAAGCCTGCTGCCCCGATCGTCATGGTGGCCGGCGAAGCGGCGATCGAACTGCATCGCCATCGGGATGCTCGCTGATGGCGCGTGCATGGCTCGGCCTTGGCGCCAATATCGGTGATCCGCCGGCACAGGTGCGCGAGGCGGTGGAGCGGCTCAACGCCTGGCCGGGCATCACCGTGGTGGCTCAGTCGACCATGCTGATCACCAAGCCCTGGGGCAAGACCGACCAGCCGGTTTTCTCCAACATGGTGGTGGAAGTCGAGACCAGCCTCGCGCCGCTCGACCTGCTCGACGCCTGCCTCGGCATCGAGCGCGAAATGGGGCGAGTGCGCGACATCCGCTGGGGCCCGCGCCGCATCGATATCGACGTGGTGGCCTATGAGCGGCTGGAACTGGACACCGAGCGCCTGCACGTGCCGCACCGCTACGCGCATGAACGCGACTTCGTGCTCATGCCGCTGCGCGAGATTGCGCCGGAGGTGGCGGAGTGGATCGTGGAGCGGCGTTTGGAGCATGAGGCGCCACCCCACCCTTGATCCCTCCCCATGATGGGGAGGGAGACGATGGGGTGGGGGTAGCCCCACCCACCGCGGCCTGTGACTCAGCCCCGCACCATCTCCAGCACGCGCACCGCGGCATCGAACTCCAGACGGCGCTTGGCGCGGCGCTCGGTGGCTTCCTCGACCTCACCCCACAGCCGGATGTTGTGGTCCTCGTCGACATGCGCGGCGGTCCACACCTCTTCCGGCGTCAGCAGCCCTTCCCGCAGCGCGATGCTGAGCAGGCCCGAGCCGGTGATGCCGGTCAGGGAGTTGAGGGCGACAGCTTCGATCAGTTCGGCATCGGCCAGCGCCGCCCGCAGGCGTTCCAGCGTCGGGGCCGGCTGCGGCTGGTGCAGGATGCCGATGGTGGGCAGGAAGCCGATCTCGAAATGCCGGGCCAGCTTCACCAGCACGGCGTCCCACACCCGTTCCTGCTCGGCGACCAGTTCGCGCGGCGTGTCGGCACGATAGAGCAGCAGGTCGTTGCCGGAATATTTGACGATCTCCTCACGCAGCGCCGCGAGCCGTTCGTCGCCAGCCTCGACCGCCGAGTTGATCAGCCGAACCACCGGCATGGTCTTGGGATCGATGAACTCCTGCTGCGCCGCCCATTCCTCGGCCATGGCCGCGGCCACGGCCTGCTGCGGCACGACGACAGGTTTCTGCGCCGGCGTGCGCGGCGTCTTGCCGTCCAGCGTTACCGCAAAGCCTCCGGGCGCCGAGCCGACGCCCACCTCCTTGTAGAAGCGCTTGGGCAGTTCGACCTTGTTGAGGTGCTGCGCCCGGCCGTAGCCATCGTCCCGGTGCTTGTCGGCATCTTCCAGAAACTCGCGCATCAGGCCTCCAGCAGCTTGTCGACGGCGTCGACCAGTTGATCCATGCGGTGGATGACGAGATGGGCGCCGGCGGCCTCCAGATCTGCTGCGGCGTGATAGCCCCAGGAGACTCCGAGAGCCTTGACCCCGGCGTTGCGGGCCATCTTCATGTCGTGCGAGGTATCGCCGATCATTACGGTAGCTTCACGGCCGATGCCGGCCCTCTCCATCGCCGTCTCGATCATCTGCGGATCGGGCTTGCCGCGGTTGTGCGCCGGCGTTTGGATCGAGTTGAACCGACCGATGATCTCGTGCCGCTCCAACAGTGTAATGGCGCCAGCGTGGCCCTTGCCGGTGGCCACGGCGAGGATGGTATCCGGGTCAGCCTGCAAGCGATCGAGCGCCTCGAGCGCCCCATCGAACATCGGCTCACGGGCCAGGCCGGCCTTCCGAAGGTACGTCGCTCGGTAGGCGTCGAGGATCACATCGATCCGGTCACTGTCGACACCGGGGGCAAGGATCCCCATGGCATCGCGCGCGGTGATGCCGGAGATCGAGCGGATCGCGTCGTCGGTGGGGATCGCCTGCCCTACCTCGGCGAAGGACTCGCGGACCGTCTCGATGATCAGCGCTTCGGAATTGATCAGGGTGCCATCGAGATCGAAGACGACGAGCCGCATCGGGAGAACTCCTGTGAGGCCCGGTGAGAACCACAATTTGCGAGGCGTGTCACGCCCGCCAAAGGCATGGCTCGATCGCGCAAAGCAGGACCGACTACTCCAGCACCCGCTCGATCGCGGCATCGAGCTCGGAATAATCGTGGATCAAGGTCCCTGCCCCGGCTTTGATCAGTTCGGCGGCGTCGTGATAGCCCCAGCTGACGCCGATCGAGCGCACCTTGGCGGCGCGCGCCAGCTCCATGTCGAACACCGTGTCGCCCACCATCACCGTCTGGTCCGGAGCGGCGCCGGTCTCCTCCATGGCGCTGAGCAGCATGCCGGGATGCGGCTTGGAGGGGTTGTGATCGGGCGTCTGCAGGGTGGTGAAGTGCGCCGTGATCCGGTGGTTGTCGAGGATGCGGGCGACGCCCGTCAGTCCCTTGCCGGTGGCAATGCCAAGGACGGTGCCCTTCTGCTCACGCAGCCGATCCAGCGCCTCGCGGGCTCCCGGGTAGAGCGGTTCCCGGTCGAACTCGTGTTCCAGCGATGCCTTGTAGAAGCTCTTGTACTGCCCGACGATGCCTTCGATCACATCGATGTCGTCGGTCCCGGCCAACTGTCCCACAGCCACCGGCAGGGACAGGCCGATGATCTGTCGCACCTGCGCCGAGCTGGGCGCCGGCAGGTCGAGCGAGCGAAACGCCGATCCCATGTGCTCAGAAATGAGCGCCTGGGTATCGATCAGCGTGCCATCCATATCGAAGACGATGAGCCGCACGGGAGTTCCCCCTCTATTCGGCCCGTTCAGAACCACAAGACGCAGGGCGGGTCACGCCCTGCGCCACCGCAACAAGTCTACATCGCAGCGAAGCAGTAGAGAAGCCCCGCCCCACCGGTGCCGACCAGGTTCTCCTGGCTGCAGCCGCGCGATGGATGCGAGGAATTCCAGGACTTTGCGGCGTCGGAATCATCGAGGCCGGTACGGTCTGAATGGCCGACGATGGCGCTGCCTTCGCCGTTCAACGTCCAGTCCCCACAGGTCTGGCCAGCCGCCAGCGTGCCATCCGGATTGGAGCCGGTGAGGATGTCATGCTGGTTCGGCGTATCGCCCCGGCCGTTGATCGGGTTCCCGCTCTCGGACAGCGCCGTCGCCTTGGTCAGCTTGTTGTCGGCACTGTGGAGGTTGGCAACGTCGGTGGCGATCACATCGCCCTTGAAGTTCTGCCACGGGCCGGCGCCGATCCGGTCCCTGGCGTTGACGCCTTCGGCGCTCAGATAGGCTTTCCAGGTCTTGCCGCTCGAGCCGGCGGCTTCGGCCAGCTTGGCGCAATGGGCATCAGCCCCATCGAGGCCGCCGAGATTGGCGCCGTCCCCGGCACCGACACTGGTGACGAAGAAGGTCATGGTGGTCGCGTCCTGCGCAATGGCCGGTGCAGCAATGGCGAGGGTCGCCGCGGTGGCAGCGGCGAGAACGATCGTTTTCATTGGCATCTCCCTGTGCGCCCGGAATGGGCCGCAACAGGGGGAACACGCGAGCCTGCCGTTTCGTCCGCTGCTCGCGGCGATTTGATCAGTCCTGCTCCGGATCCTGATCCTGCACGTCGTAGCGGTCTGCATCGAAGCCCAGCACGTCGAAGGTCGCCTGCATATGCGGCGGCAGCGGTGCCGAGACGTCGAGCATCTGGCCGTTGCGCAGCGGCAGGCGGATGCGCCGGGCGTGCAGGTGCAAGCCCTTCGAAATTTCGTCGGGCGGCGTCCAGTTCTCGATGTTGAAATAGCGCGGGTCACCCATGATCGGGTTGTGCAACTGCGCCATGTGGACGCGCAGCTGGTGGGTGCGTCCGGTCACCGGCTTCAGCGTCACCCAGGCGAAACGCCGGGCGGCCGTGTCGGTGGTCGAGTAGTAGCTCATCGAATGCTGCGCGCCGGGCGTGCCCTGCGGCACCACCACCATCTGCTCGCCATCGGTGGTCGCCTGCTTGGCGAGGAAGCACGAAATCGAGCCCTGCTTGGGGTGCGGATTGCCCCACACCACGGCCCAGTAGATCTTGCGCGCCTGGCGCGACGAGAACACTTCGCCGAAATGCGCGGCTGCCGCCTTGGTCTTGGCGACGACGAGGCACCCCGAGGTGTCGCGATCGAGCCGGTGCACCAGCCGCGGTGCCTCGCCCTTCTTGTTGGGCAGGCTCTTCAGCAGGCCGTCCATGTGGCGCTTGGTGCCCGAGCCACCCTGCGAGGCGAGGCCATGCGGCTTGTTGAACACGTAGAGCTCGTCGTCCTCGTAGAGGATGATCGAACGCAGGAACTCGGCATCTTTCGAGTTGATCTCGCCCTCGGCCCGCGCCGGTGCCGCCTCGATCGGCGGCACCCGGACGATCTGCCCGGCGGCGAGCCGCGCATTGGCCTTTACCCGGCCGCTGTCGACGCGAATCTGGCCCGAGCGCAACAGCTTCTGCAGGTGGCCGAAGGTGACTTGCGGGAAATGCGTCGCGAACCAGCGGTCGAGCCGCATGCCGTCTTCGTCGCGGGCGACGGTCTGCATCCGGACGCCGCTCATGCGACCACCCGCATGGCCAGCATGCCCATCCACAGGCCGGCCAGCGACAGCAACACCGAGCCAACGATGTAGACCGCTGCCAGGAGGATGTCGCCGCGCTCGATCAACGTGATGGCGTCGAGCGAGAAGCTCGAAAAGGTGGTGAAACCGCCGAAGATGCCGACCGCCACGAACAGCCGGATCTCGTTCTGGTACTGCGGCGTGAACTTGGCCAACGCGCCGATCAGTACACCCATGGCGATCGAACCGACGATGTTGATGAGCAACGTCGACACCGGGAAGCCGTTGGGCAGGCTGCCGATCCAGTTCTGGGCGCCAAAGCGCGCCAAGGCGCCCAGCGCGCCGCCGATTCCGACGAGAAGATAAGCTTGCATGGGCTGACTTCTACGGGCACCGCCCGCGGAAGACCAGCCCCATGCATCGCGGCTCCGCGTCAGGCGGCAGGCAGGCTAGCTTCATCGGCCTCGTCGTCGATCTCGAGCGCCGGCGCCACCGCCGACGAGACCAGCCCGTTGAGCGAGCCGCCCTTGAGCCCAAGCTCGGCCAGCAGCGCGTCGATCAGCGGCGCCTGGCTGCGATAACGCAGCGCCGCATCGACCGCCTGATCGGCAATCCCGCCACCGGCATGGCCGTTAATGCCACCACCGCCGTTGCCGCCCCCACCGGCGAGCCCGTCGACATGCAGGATCTTGATGCCCTCGATATTCTCCATCGGCTTCACCGACTCGGCGATGATCTGCGGCAGCGCCTGGATCAACGCCATGCGAATGTTCATGGCGATCTGCTCGGGCGACAGGTGGTTGGCCGCCTCGTTGAGCTTCTGCTTGCCTTCGGCCTCGACCGCATAGGTGACCTCGGTGGCCGCCGCCTTCAGCTTGGCAGCCTCCGCCTCACCCTGGGCCAGCGTGCGGGCCGCCTCTGCGCGGTTCTTGGCCGCCTGTTTCTCGGCATCGGACGACACCACGATGTTGATCGACGCCTTCTGCGCTTCCTGCTCCGCCTCGATCAGCTGGATGCGCTTGGTACGCTCGGCGATCTCGGTGAGCCGAGCCGTCTCCACCTCTTCTGCCGCCTTGGCTGCGAGGGCACGAGCCGCGTCGGCCTTGGCTTCGGCCTTGGACTGCTCCTCGGACTTGGCGGCGATGGCCGTGGCGCTGGTCTGCTCGGAAAGCGCGATGGCCTGGTCGGCCTTGATCGCTGCCTCCTTCACCTGCTGGCGCGACAGCGTGCGGGCCGCCTCGGCTTCGGTGGCGCGCTGGGCCCGCAGGCTCTCGATCTCGGCATTCTGCTGGTCGATGCGGATGGCGATTTCGCGCTCGTTGTTGAGGCGGGCATATTCGGAGTCGCGGGTGATGGTGAACTGTTCCTGCTGCGCCTCGAGGTTCTTGCGCGCGATCGCCACCTGGGTGTTCTGCTCGATCTCGTTGCGCGACTTGCGCCGCTCCTCGATCGCCTGGGTCATCTTGGTCAGACCCTCGGCGTCGAACACGTTGTTGGGATTGAAGAATTCCCGGTTGGTCTGGTCGAGCCCGGTGAGCGACACCGATTCAAGCTCGAGGCCGTTCTTGAGGATATCCTCGGACACCGCTGCCTGAACTTTCTGCACGAAGCTGACCCGTTGCTCATGCAACTCCTCCATCGCCATCTCGGCGGCAACGGCGCGCAGCGCATCGACGAACTTGCCTTCCACCAGTTCCTTCAGCGCCTGCGGTTCCATGGTCCGGCGGCCGAGCGTCTGCGCCGCGTCGGCGATGGCTTCAGCGGTGGGCTGCACGCGCACGTAGAATTCGGCCTGCACGTCGACGCGCATGCGGTCCTTGGTGATCAGCGCCTGCTCGGCGGTGCGCACCACTTCGAGGCGCAGCGTGTTCATGTTGACCGGGATGGTTTCGTGCAGCACCGGCAGCACCAGGGCGCCGCCGTTCATGATCACCCGCTGGCCGCCGAAGCCGGTGCGGACGAAGGACACCTCCTTGCTGGCCCGGCGATAGAGCCGCGCGATGATCATGCCGATCACGAAGATCGCAACGATGATGATGCCGGCAAGGATCAGGATCGAAATGAGCTGGTCGTACATGCGGGGCTATTCCTGTGGCGGGGTGAGGCGCGTGATGGCGCGGTAAATGTTCTTGTCGCGACCGACGAGGAAAACCCGGTCGCCGGCGCTGTAGGTCATGCCGGGTTCGCTCGGCTCGAGCAGGATGTAGTGGGTGCGGCCGCGCAGGTCCGTGGTCTTGGCTTCGGCTGGCTGGCCCTGCCTGGCCTCGCCGCGGATGATGGTGGCGTAACTGCCCACCAGTTCGGAGCGGCTCGCCGCCTCGGACTGGTCGCGCGGGAAGATGTCGCCGAGCCAACGGCCGAGGTGGCGCGTCGCAAAGCTGGCGCCGACCAGCGCCGGGACCACCGCAAGCCAAGGCGTCAGCGCGCTGCCGAGGGCTGCGCCTGCCGCCCACTGCACGAGATAACCGCTGAGGCCGAACCCGGTGAGGAAGATGACGAGCAGCGCCAGGAACGGCAGACGCCCGACCGAGAACCAGCTGAGCACATGCGAGAGCGGTCCGACTTCGGCGCCGCTGAGTTCCGGCGCATCAAGATCGGGGACGTCGACACCCGGCAGGGCCGCCTCGATTGAGGCGGAGGGCGAGAAGCCGATGACGAGGGACAGCAACTCGATCACCCCGATCGCCAGCATGACGATCAATGCAACGGTGAACGGTGCGAACTCCGGCGCGAACAGTTCTATCTTGCCCCTCCCCTGATCTCCTCAGGTCATATGGGACTGTTGTGACAGTTTTCCATAGGCTGCAAGGACTTCACGAGGCGGATTCTCAATATGGCTAATCTTGGCGGCGCCGGAGCCGCCAAGTAACGCCGGGTACGCTAGTTGTCGCCCTCTTGCTCCCGCCGCTGCTCGCGGCGGCCGGACCAGAAATCGAGGCGTTTGATCACCTCGCGTTCGAAGCCGCGCTCGTTCGGCTGGTAGAATTCCGGCCGCTTGTCGCCGGCCAGCTCGTCCGGGAAGAACTCCTGGCCCGAAAAGGCGTCGGGCCAGTCGTGATCGTAGCGATAGCCCGTGTTGTAGCCGAGCTCCTTCATCAGCTTGGTCGGGGCGTTGAGAATGTGCGTGGGCGGCGGCAGCGAGCCGGTCTGCTGAGCCAGCGCCTTGGCATTGGCGAAACCGACCATCGCGGCGTTGGATTTTGGCGCGGTCGCGACATAGGCGATGGCCTGCGCCATGAACAGCTCGCCCTCGGGGAAGCCGGTGCGTTCGAACGCCGACCAGGCAGTGATCACCTGCACCATGGCCTGCGGGTCGGCCATGCCGACATCCTCGGAGGCGGCGCAGGCGAGGCGCCGGAAGATGGTGTCGGGGTGCTCGCCACCCACCAGCATGCGCTGGGCCCAGTACATCGCCGCCTGCACATCCGAACCGCGCAGGCTCTTATGGAAGCAGCTGAGCAGGTTGTAGTGCTCCTCCTGCCCCTTGTCGTAGACCGGCGCGCGCTTCTGCACCGTCTCGGCGAGACCGGCGACATCGAGCATCGCGGCCTCCGGCAAGGCGAACAGCTCCTCGGCGAGGCCGATCAGGTAGCGCCCATCGCCATCGGCCATGTCGAGCAGCGCATCGCGGGCCTCGGCGGTGATCGGCAGTTTGCGGCCGACATGGGTTTCGGCGCGTTCGGCGAGGATGGCCAGGTCCGGCTTCTCGAACCGGCGCAGCGTATAGACCTTGGCACGCGACAGGAGCGCTGCAACCATCGAAAAGCTCGGGTTCTCGGTAGTGGCGCCGATCAGGATCACGGTGCCGTCCTCGACATGCGGCAGCAGTGCATCCTGCGTCGTGCGGTTGAAGCGGTGCAGTTCGTCGACGAACATCACCGTCTGCCGCCCTGCCCCGAGCCGCAGCGCCTTGGCGTCAGCGATCACCTTGCGAAGGTCAGCCACCCCGGAGAGAACGGCACTCAGCTGCACGAAGTCGAGCCCGACTTCCTTGGCCACCAGCCGGGCAATCGTGGTCTTGCCGACGCCCGGCGGCCCCCAGAGAATGAAGGAGGAGACCCGGCCGGCAGTCACCATGCGGCCGATCGGGCCGTTAGGCCCCAACAGATGATCCTGTCCGATGACGTCGGCGAGCCGCTGCGGCCTCAGGGCCTCGGCGAGCGGACGCGGCGCGGCATCATCGAACAGCGAATCCATCAACCACTTACCTCGGCCCGGACAACCCGACCGCCCCGCTGTAGCACAACGCGCCAGCTCTGCGGGCGATCATTGGCGAGCTTTCCGAACCGCTCCGCGTCGTCCGTCGCATCGCCGTTGAGGCTGATGATCAGGTCACCCGCCCTGAGGCCCATATCGTCGGCCGGCGAGCCGGATTCAACGCCACGGACCACGACGGCGTGGGTGTCGTAGGGCAGCCCCAGTTCCTGCGCGACCGCCGGCGTTACCGTTTCCACCGTAGTGCCGGCGAAGCGGGTATTGCCCGAGACGGTCAGCGGTTTGCCGGAACCGGGAGGGGCTTCGAGGGTGATGACCTTGTCCTCGGTCTTGCCGGCGCGGAAATACTGCAGGTCCGCCGTAGCACCGACCGGCTTGGTGGCAAGGCGGAAATCGAAGGCGCTGGGCTGCTCGATATTGAAGCCGTCAACCGCGAGGATCACGTCGCCATCGGCAAAGCCCGCTTTCTCGGCCGGGCCGCCCGGAGCGATTTCGCTGATCAGCGCGCCCCGCGCCTGGCCGAGCCCGAGGCTGTCGGCGAGATCGGCGGTCACCGGCTGCATCCGGGCCCCGAACCACGGCCGCACCAACGCGCCGCCGGAGATGCCGGTTTCGGCCACCAGCTTGGCCATATTGGCCGGAATGGCGAAGCCGATGCCCACAGAGCCACCAGAGCGCGACACGATCGCGGTGTTGACCCCCACCAGCCGGCCCTGCAGATCGACCAGCGCGCCACCCGAATTGCCCGGATTGATCGCTGCGTCGGTCTGGATGAAGAACTCGTAGTTCGAACTCTCGACGCCGGTGCGGGCCAGCGCAGAGACGATACCCGAGGTAACGGTTTGCCCGACGCCGAACGGGTTGCCGATGGCCAGCACCAGGTCGCCGACCTCGAGTTGGTCGGAATCGGCGAAGGCCAGTGCCGGGAAGCTGGCGCCCTTGGGGTCCTTGACCTTCAGCACGGCAAGATCGGTCTTGGGGTCATCGAGTACCAGGTCGACCGGATACTCGTGCCCGTCATTGGTCGAGATGCGGATGTCGGTGGCGCCCTCGATGACGTGGTGGTTGGTGAGGATGACGCCGGCGCCGTCGACGATGACGCCCGAGCCGA
>JAEUMC010000244.1 GCA_016793415.1 Devosia sp.
CAAGAAGCAGGGGCACACCTGGTTCGCCGCCGAGGTCACCGTGCCGCCGACCGCCAAGGGCAAGACGTTCGTCTTGCGCTTTTCCTCGCAGTGGCAGGATCGGCCGGGCACTACCGACCCGCAGTGCCTCGCCTATCTCGATGGCCATGTGGCGCAGGCGATCGACGGCAACCACACCGAACTGGTGATCGCGCATGACGCGAAACCCGGGACCAAGCGCACCCTGCTGGTCAACGCCTTTACCTTCTTCGACCGGCCGCTGGTCGGCTTCAAGGTCGAACTGCTGGTGCGGCACGAACGGGCCGAAAAACTCTATTTCGACCTGTTGACGCCGCTCGAGGTTGCTACCCGGCTGACCCAGATCGATGGCCGCCGCCATGCCATCATGAACCTCGTCGAGCAGTCACTGCGGGCGCTCGACCGGCGCGGCGGGGTGACGCCGGAATTCGAGGCGTCGCTCGGCGCAGCCGAGAAGATCGCGAGGAAGATCTACGAGCTGGTCGATACCGAGGTGCAGCCGACGGTCTCGGCGGTGGGCCACACCCATCTCGATGTCGGCTGGCTGTGGCGGGTGATGCATACCCGCGACAAGACCGGCCGCAGCTTTGCGACGGTGCTGGCGCTGATGGCCGAGTACCCGCAATTCGTCTTCATGTACAACCAGTCGGTGCTGTTCGACTTTTTGAAGAAGGACTACCCGGAGATCTGGGCCGGGGTGGTCGAGCGGGTGAAGTCGGGGCAGTTCGAGATCGAAGGCGCCATGTGGGTGGAGCCCGACGCCAATATCGTCTCGGGCGAATCCATGGTGCGCCAGATCATGCGCGGCCGCCGCTTCCACCTCGAGCATTTCGGCGTCGTGCCCAAGACCGTGTGGCTGCCCGACACCTTCGGCTATTCGGCCAACATGCCGCAGATCCTCGAACGCTCCGGGCTCGAATATTTCATTACGTCGAAGCTCAGCTGGAACGATACCGACCGGCACCCCTACGACACCTTCTTCTGGCGCGGCATCGACGGCACCAAGACCAAGGCGCAACTGATCACGGCGCAGAAATTCGACAGCGAGCGGATCTTCACCACCTACAATTCCGACCTCTCGGTGTCCGAGGTGATGGGGGCCTGGAAGCGCTACGAGCCCAAGTCGGTGAACGACGAAGTGCTGGTCTGCTACGGCTATGGCGATGGCGGCGGCGGCCCGACCCGCGCGATGATCGAGCGCGGCACGCGGCTCGAGCGCGGTATTCCCGGCGCGCCGAAGGTGAAGCTCGAGGGCATCGGGCCGTTCCTCAAACGGCTCAGCAAGCGCATGGACGAGAACGCCATGCGGTTCCCGACCTGGAACGGCGAGCTCTACCTGCAATACCACCGCGGCACGCTGACCAATGTGGCCAAGAACAAGGCCAATAATCGCCGCGCCGAGCGGGTGCTGCGCGAGCTCGAGTTCCTCAGCGCCATGGCGATGCGGACGGGAGCGCCCTACCCGAGCGAAAAACTCAACGAGTTCTGGGAGCTGGTGCTGATCAACCAGTTCCACGACATCCTGCCAGGCACTTCGATCGCCGAGGTCTATGTCGACAGCGACGCCGAGTATGCCGGACTGTTCTCGACGCTGAGCTCGGGCAACGGCCCGTGGCACAGCGCGGCCAAAGCAGTGGCGCCTACGGCCAAGGGCGGGTTGCAGCTGTTCAACTTCACTGGCCACGCGCGCCACAAGGCACTGGCGCGCATAGAGGGCGCGACCGAGGGCTCGGCGCTGAGCCAGGGCGATACAGCTCTGCCACTGCAGAAGCTGGTGGGGGCCGATGACAGCGTGACGCTGGCGGCGCCGGCCAACCTGCCGGCGCTCGGCTGGGCATCAGCCTCGCTGCTGGCCGGTGGCAGCGCGCCCAAATCGAGCCTTTCGGCTTCGTCCAAGCACCTCGAGAATGAGCTGATCCGGGTCAGCTTCGACAAGCAGGGCGAAATCACCTCGGTGTTCGACAAGCAGCACGGCCGCGAGCTGATCGCCAAGGGCGAGACGGCCAACCGGCTCGTCGCCTACGAGGACAAGCCGCTCAACTGGGATGCCTGGGATATCGATCGCTACTTCGAGGAGCAGTTCTGGCGGCTCAGCGACGGCAAGGCGAAGCTCGAGGTAGTGGAGACCGGGCCCTATCGCGCAGCGCTGCGCATCGAGCGGCAGTATCTCAATTCGAAGGTGGTGCAGGTGGTGTCGCTGGAGGCCGGCGCCCGACAGGTCGAGTTCGATACCTTCGTCGACTGGCAGGAACGCCAGACGGTCCTGAAGGCGGAGTTCCCGTTCGATCTCAACATTTCCGAGATCCGCTCGGAGATCCAGTTCGGCCATGTGAAGCGCGCCACGCACCGCAACACCAGCTGGGACCGCGCCCGGTTCGAAGCCAGCATGCATCGCTGGGTGGACATCAGCGAACCGGATTTTGGCGCGGCGCTGCTCAACGACAGCAAGTATGGCTATGACGCGGTGGAGCAGCTGGTGCGCATCACGCTGTTGCGCGGCGCCACCTTCCCCGACCCGGCGTCGGACCGGGGCGAGCACCGCATCAAGTATGCCCTGCTGGTGCATGAGGGGACCAGCGACCTTGCCGCCGTGCCGGTGGCAGCCGAGCGGTTCAACAATCCGGTGGCGGTGATCGGCGACGCATCGGCGCAGGCATCGGACGCCGTGCCAAGCAGCAGCTTCTCGTTCGCCTCGGTCGACAAACCGAACGTCACCCTGGAAACCGTGAAGAAGGCGGAGAAGAGCGATGTGCTGGTGTTGCGGGTATTCGAGCACGCCAATGCCCGCGCCACTGCCACCATCAGCTTCGGCGTGCCGGTGAAATCGGCCAGGCTGGTCAACCTGATGGAAGAGGGCGGCGAGCCGGTTGCGGTCGCCGGCAACAGCGTGACGCTGCAGCTCAAGCCGTTCGAGATTGCAACGCTGCTGCTGGAAATCGACGCCGCCTAGGCTCGTCCACTCCCTCAACGACACCTTGCGGCCGCCTCCCCCCGGGAGGCGGCCGCTGTCGTCTGCGCCTTGGTCAGCAGCTTTTGTTCAGATTTCTGCAAATTTGCAATGACTCGTTGCAAGACGAGAAATCTGCTGTTAGCTTCCGGCACGATCCAAGCCCGGACGGCAGCGGAACAGCCAGCGAAGCCTGGTGCGCACCGAGCGGCGTGGGATCGGACCGAGGAATCCTGAGGAGGAAAAACTGGACAACACGGTACGACGTTTGTTTGCGGCAACCGGGCGCCTGACACGGCTGGCCCTTGCCACCACGGCCCTCGCCACGCTGGCCACCGGCGCGCTCGCCGAAGAGCTGTCGGGCACCATCACGGTATGGAGCTGGACCGCTCCGGCCGATGGCCTCGAAGCGGCGGTTGCCGGCTTCAACAAACTGCACCCGGGCGTGACGGTGAAGGTGGAAGACGTCGGCAACCCGGCGATCTGGGACAAGATCACCGCCGGCATGGCGGCCGGCGGCGCCGGGCTCGCCGACGTGCTCAATATCGGCATCGACTATATCGGCAACTATATCGAGACCTTCCCCACCGGCCTCGTCAACCTGAGTGAAGTCGGCGCGAATGACCTCGCGGCGCAGTTCCCCTCGGGCATGTGGGCTAGCGGCTCGTCGGCTGATGGCGCCGTCTACGGCATCCCGTACGAGGTCAACACCTCGGGCTTCTTCTATCGCAAGGACCTGTTCGATCAGGCCGGCGTCGACATCAACTCGATCGCCACCTGGGACGACCTGCTGGAAGCCGGCAAGAAGATCAAGGAAGCCACCGGAGCGCCGCTGATCTCGATGGACAAGGCGGCGACGGTCGCCGACTCCGCCGGGCTGTGGCAGCTGCTGACGAACCTGCAGGGCAGCTTCTACTTCAACGCGGCCGGCGAAATCACCATGAACGGGCCGGCCGGGCTCCGCTCGCTCGAGTGGATCAAAAAAGCCAATGACGCGGGCGTCGTCGCCGATATCCCGGGCGGCTGGGACAACTTCATGCTGCAGATCAAGGGGCAGACCAATGTCGCGGTGATCCCGGCGGCATCGTGGGCGGCCGGCGTGTTCGAGAACGAAGCGCCTGACATGGCGGGCAAGTGGGGCCTGAGGCTGCCGCCGTCAGTCGAGCCGGGCGGGCTGACCGCCGCGATCTCCGGCGGCACCTACCTATCGGTGGCGGGCACCAGCCCGAACAAACAGGCGGCCTGGGAGTTCGTCAAATACGCCATGGGCACGCTCGAAGGCCAGCAGGCAACCTATGAAGGCGGCGGCATGTTCCCCGGCTTCAAGCCGATGCTGGAGAGCGACGGCTTCGTCAAGAAGAGCGCCTATTTCGATGCCGAGGTGAACAAGTTCTTCATCGACGAGCTCGGCCAGAACACCCCGACGGTGAACTACACCACCGATTATGCCCGGGCGCTCAAGGCCTATACCGATGCGCAGACGCAGGTGCTGCTGAGCGGCGCCGACCCCAAGACGGTGCTCGACGAGGCCGCGGCACTGGTTGCCGGCCAGACCGGCCGCGCGATCGCCAACTGATACGCTCCGCCTGAGCGTTACGGCGGCAGGATTATGGGTTTCCTCCCGGTCCTGCCGCCACCCCTTTGTTTTCGGTGGTTGAGATGACGTCCAAGCTGCAGCCGGCCACCCGCCGGCGCTGGCGAGGCTCCGCGCCGCGCCTCACGCCCTACCTGTTCCTGTTGCCGGTGCTGGTGCTGTTCGCCGGCTTCAAGGTCTACCCCTACCTCTATGCGGCCTGGCTGAGCCTGACCAAGATCATCAAGGGGCAGACGACGTTTGTGGGCTTAGGCAATTACGGGCGGCTCGCCGCCGACCCGATCTTCTACAAGGCGCTGACCAACACGCTGATCATCCTCGTCACCCAGGTGCCGCTGATGCTGGGGCTGGCGCTGCTGCTCGCGGTGGCCTTCAACTCGGCGCTGCTGAAATTCCGTGCCTTCTGGCGCACCGCCTATTTCGTGCCGATCGTCATGGGGCTGGTTGCCTACGGCATCCTGTTCTCGACGCTGCTCAACAGCCACCACGGGCTGGTGAACTTCCTGCTCGAGTCCGTCGGGCTGCCGCGGGTGCCGTGGCTGGCCGACCCGGTATGGGCCAAGGTGTCGATCATCATCGCGCTCACCTGGCACTACACCGGCAACAGCGCGGTGATCTACCTCGCACAACTGCAGTCGATCCCCGGCGAACTCTACGAGGCGGCCGAGATCGATGGCGCCACCGCCTGGCAGCGCTTCTGGCACATCACCCTGCCCGGGCTCCGGCCGGCCATCACCCTCACCGTCGTGCTCTCGACCATCGGCACCCTGCAGCTCTTCGACGAGCCCTATGTGCTGACCAATGGCGGGCCCAACAATGCCACGCTGACCATCGGCATGTACCTCTACCAGAACGGCTTCAAGTACTTCGATTTCGGCTACGCCTCGGCCATCGGCTACGTGCTGACCGGCATTATCGGAGTGATCGCGCTCATCCAGTTCCGCTTCCTGAGGGAGAAACAGGCATGAGGACCGATCGCAGCCTCCAAGCGCGCGGCGCCAGCCTCGCGGTCAGCATCGTCATCGCCATCGGCGGCGTGCTGATGCTGGCACCGTTCTACTGGCTGATCATCGCCAGTACGCACCGCACCAGCGACATCTTCTCCAACCCACCGAACCTGGTGCCGGGCGACCAGCTATGGGTCAACCTCACCAACCTGTTCGTCGGCGAGGGGT
This sequence comes from Devosia sp., assembly GCA_016793415.1. GTDB lineage: Bacteria > Pseudomonadota > Alphaproteobacteria > Rhizobiales > Devosiaceae > Devosia_A. The sequence continues at coordinate 5,735 of JAEUMC010000244.1, forward strand.
TTGGCCAGGCGGTGCTCAACTCCACCCTGGTGGCGACGATCTACGCGCTATTGGGCGGGCTCGTCTGTACCGCAGCCGGCTACGCCTTCGCCAAGTTCCGCTTTGCCGGACAGGGGGTGCTGTTCGGCATCGTGCTGGTGATCCTGGCGCTCCCCTCGCAGGTGACGCTGGTGCCGCTGTTCCAGATCATGGTGCAGCTCAACTGGCTCAACACCTACCAGGCGCTGATCCTGCCCAACCTGGCGCTGCCCTTCGGCATCTTCCTGATGCGCCAGACCATGCAGTCGGTGCCGGACGAGCTGATCCAGGCGGCGCGGGTCGATGGCGCGGGCGAGTTCCGCATCTTCGCCCAGATCGTCTTGCCGACCATGCGACCGGCGCTGGCCGCGCTCGGCATCTTCCTGTTCCTCGCGCAGTGGAACGACTTCGTCTACCCGCTGATCGTGCTCAGGACCTCGGACGCCTACACGGTGCCCGTCGCCCTCGCCTCGCTGCAGGGGCTCAGCGACACCGATTACGGCCAGTTGCTGGCCGGCACCATGGTCTCGGTGCTGCCGGTGCTCGGGTTGTTCCTGTTCCTGCAACGCCATTTCGTCGCCGGCATCCTCGCCGGGGCGGTCAAGCAATAGCCTATCATATTCAAACCCTTGGGAGACTGGCACCGTGCTGCTGGAAGACTACGCATCCGTCATGGCCCCTGCCGCTACCGGTATTGCCGGCGTCGAGGTGACGATCGGCACGGGCTGCCGCGTCGTCGGCAAACAGAGCCTTGGCGATCTCGAGATCACCACCATCGAGACCGACGGCGCGATCGTCAGGGTGTCGCTCGAAGTCGCGCTGGGCGACGTCGAGGGCTACTGGTACCCCAATGGCACGATGCGGGCGCTGCCCGCCGACTGGAGCGGCCGCGACAAGACCAGCATCATCTCCTCGAGCCCGCTCGGCTGCGTCTACGACCGGCACGGCAAGGCGATCCTCGCCTTCTGCTTCGACCAGCAGATCGAGGAAAGCCAGCTGCGCTTCGGCGTCTCCGAGGAGCACAAGAGCTTCGTCATCTATTACGAGCACGACCCCAAGGGGCCACGCACCATCCGCCTCGCCACGGCGCGGGCCGGGCTCGACCATGCCGAGGCCGTCGGGCTGCTGCGCGACTGGTTGCGCGACGATATCGGCAAGCCCCTGCCGGTGCCGTTCGCCGGCACCGTGCCGGTCTACTGCACCTGGTATGCCTATGCCCAGGACATCGACGCGCAGAAGATCGAGCGCGACGCGGCACTGGCGGCGGAGCTCGGCTGCAAGGCGGTGATCATCGATGACGGCTGGCAGAAGCTCGCCACCGGCCGCTGGTATGCCGGCTGCGGCGACTGGGTGGCCGACCCCAGGAAGTTCCCCGACATGCGCGGGCACATCGACAAGCTGCACGAGCTCGGCCTGTCGGTGATCCTGTGGGTGGCGCCGCTGCTGCTGGGCGAAAACAGCGACGTCTATCCGCGGCTGAAGCCATTCGCACCTTACCACAATGCCGATGGCTGGCGCGCCTCGGCGCTCGACCCGCGCTATCGGGAAGTGCGTGACCACTTCGTTTCGACCTGCGTGCGGCTGTTGCGCGACTATGGCGTCGACGGCCTGAAGATCGATTTCCTCGACGGCGTCGTCGCCTATCAGGGGACCCCGACCGGCGGCGACATCCCGGATGTCGGGCAGGCGCTGCACGCAACGCTCAGGCAGCTCAAGGCGGAGTTGCAGGCGGCGGGGCTCGACGAGGTGCTGATCGAGTTCCGTCAAGCCTATGTCGGGCCGGCCACCGCCCCCTATGGCAACCTGCTGCGGGTCGGTGACTGCCCGGTCGACGCCAACCAGAACCGCCGCGCCACGGTGAACATGCGAATGATCGCGGCCGGCCAGGTGATCCACTCAGACCCCACCGTGTGGGACCACCGCGCCGGCGCCGAACCGGCGGCGCGGCAGCTGCTCAACGCCTATTTCAGCGTGCCGCAGGTGTCGATGGATTTGACCAGCCTGCCGCCGGTCCAGCGCGACGCGGTGCAGACGGTGCTCGAGAACTGGATTAGAGATCGCGATACGGTGCTGTTCGGACGGGTGACGGCCGGGCTGCCGTCGGAGGGCTATCCGGTGGTGCAGGCGCGGCACCAGGGGCGGCTGGTGGTCGGCGTCTATCAGCCGATGGTGGTCGAGATCGACCTCGATGGGGTCGACGAGTTGCGGCTGCTCAATGCGACTTCCCACGAACGGATCGTTGTGCGATGGACCGGTAAGCGCGGACGGCTGAGCGGTATCGCCCACTCCGCCCGCGGCGATATCGGCATGCCACTCGAACTCGAAGCTGAGGGGCTTACCGAACTCAGCATTCCGGTGTCTGGTATCGCGACGCTCAAGGTGTTGAACGAGTAACGACAAGAGGGATCGTGGACAGGTCCGACGACAGCAACGGACCGCGCCAACAGCGCGGCCGCCCCGGTGGGGCAGAGGGCGCGGCGCCTCGGCACCGCCCGCGTTCGCCGGCTGCCAATATCGGACTTGCCACGGTGGCGGAACTCGCCGGGGTCAGCGAAGCAACGGTCAGCCGGGTGCTCAACCGCAAGTACGGCGTGTCGGCCGCGACGCGCGAGGCGGTCGAGGCCGCCATGAAGAAAGCCGGCTACGAACGGCAGCTGAAGGGCGAACTGGTGCTGCTGCTGGTGCCGGGCGTCGCCGAACAGATCTTCGCCGACATGTGCGAGGCGATCGAGAACGAGATCGCCCCCTATGGCCTCCGCGCCGTGATCTGCCCCGGCACGCAGCGCGAGCGCGACTATGTCGAGGCGATGATCGATGCCGGCATCGCCGCGGTGGTGTTCCTGTCGTCGAGCAACACTGTGCGCAATGCCGATCCGGTGGCGCGGCAGTTGCTGCAGGCGCGCGGCATCCCGTTCCTCTGCGTCAATGGCGGCTTCCCCGACACGCCCTCGCCGGTGTTTTCGACCGATGACTGGCGCGCCGCCGAGATGGCGGTGGCGCATCTCTACGACCTCGGCCACCGGCGCATCGGCATGTGTGCCGGCCCCGTCGGCAATACGCCAGCCGATCGCCGCGTCGAAGGGTTCGTGCAGGCCATGGACCGGCGCGAGATTGCCAATCCCGAGGATTTCGTGGTGCGGCAATACTACAATATCGAAGGTGGCCGGCACGCCGCCGAGGAGCTGCTGCAGCTGGGCGTCACCGCCATCGTCGCTTCGAGCGACGATATGGCGCTCGGCGCGATGCGGGCCATCCAGCGCGCCGGGCTTCGGATCCCCGCCGACATCTCGGTGATCGGCTACAACGATTCCTACATGCTGGATTTCACCGACCCACCGCTGACCGCCGTGCGGCAGCCGGTCGAACGCATCGCCGAAAACACCACGCGCGCCATCGTGGCACTGACCGCCAACCGCTCGCTGCCGCTCGCCGAAGTGCTGATCGATCCGGAATTCCGGCTACGCGGCTCGACCGCACCGGTGACGGT
>JAEUMC010000257.1 GCA_016793415.1 Devosia sp.
CCCAGTGGGCGCCTTTTGTTTTTGGGGCGGTGGGTTTTGCTTGCCGAGTGCCTGCCGGACTCTCGGTGATCCTCCCCCGCGGGGCGGGGGAGGGGGACCAGCGAAGCTGGTGGAGGGGGGAGCCAAGGCCGATAGTCTGTCCGCCCCTCCACCGCCTTCGGCGGTTCCCCTCCCCCGCCCCGCGGGGGAGGATCAGGGTGCCTCAGCTCCCGTTGAAGTGGTCGTAGATCTGCTGCGCCAGCTGGGTCGAGACGCCCGGCACTGAGGCGAGGTCCGCCAGCGCGGCGCGGCCGACCGCCTTGGCTGAGCCGAACCGCTGCAGCAGGGCGCGCTTCCTCGTCGGCCCGATGCCTTCGATTTCGTCGAGCGGGTTCTTGATCACATCCTTCTTGCGCTTGGCGCGGTGGGTGCCGATGGCGAAGCGGTGGGCTTCGTCGCGCAGGCGCTGCACGTAGTAGAGCACCGGGTCGCGGTGCGGCAGCATGAAGGCCTCGCGGCCCTCCATGAAGAACTTTTCGCGGCCGGCGTCGCGTTCCTCGCCCTTGGCGATACCGATGAAGATCACCTCCTTCTGGAGGTTCAGGCCGGCGATCACTTCGCGCACCGCATTGAGCTGGCCGGCGCCGCCGTCGATGAACACCACGTCGGGCCAGTCCGGCATGCCGGTATTCTCGTCCTCGGCCTCCGGCTCGCTCTCGTTGGCGAGGCGGGTGAAGCGGCGGGTCAGCACTTCGCGCATCATGCCGAAATCGTCACCCGGGGTGATGTCGGTCGAGCGGATGTTGAAGGTGCGGTAGTACTTCTTGTTCAGCCCTTCTTCGCCGGCGACGATCATGGCGCCGACCGCGTTGGTGCCCGAGATGTGCGAGTTGTCGTAGACCTCGATGCGGCGCGGTGGCTCGTCGAGCCCGAACAGGGTGGCGACACCCTCGAGCAGGGTCTTCTGCGTCGCGCCTTCCGCCAGTTGGCGGCCGAGCGCCTCGCGGGCATTGTTGAGGGCGTGCTGCACCAGATCCTTCTTTTCGCCGCGCTGCGGCGTCTGGATCGACACCTTGTGGCCGGCGCGGGCTGATAAAGCTTCCTCCATCAGGTCCGTCTCGCTGAGCTCGTGCGAGAGCAGGATCTGCTTTGGCGGAGTGCGATCCTCGTAGAATTGGCCGATGAAGGCCTCGAGCACTTCGGCATCGCTCAGCGAAGCGTCGGCGCGCGGGCGGAAGGCGTGGTTGCCCCAGTTCTGGTAGGCGCGGAAGAAGAACACCTGGACGCAGAACTGCCCGGCCTCGTGGCCGATGGCGAAGACGTCGGCTTCCTCGACCGATTTCGAGGCGACATCGCCCTGCGACTGCACCAATGCCAGTGCCGAGAGGCGATCGCGCAGCAGGGCGGCGCGCTCGAAATCGAGGTTCTCGGCCGCGGCGTTCATGTCGGCGGCGAGGTGATCCTGCACCGACTTGGATTTGCCGGAGAGGAACTGGCGGGCTTCCTCGACCAGCTCGTTATAGTCCGGCATCGAGATTTCGCCGGTGCAGGGGGCCGAGCAGCGCTTGATCTGGTGCAGCATGCAGGGCCGGGTGCGGGCCTTGTAGAAACTGTCCGAACAGGTGCGGAGCAGGAAGGCGCGCTGCAGCGCGGTGATGGTGCGCTTCACCGCCAAAGCCGAGGCGAAGGGGCCGAAATAGTGGCCCTTGATGCGGCGCGAGCCGCGATGCTTTTTCAGCTCGGCGGCTTCGTGCTCGGTGGCGATCAGGATGTAGGGGAAGCTCTTGTCGTCGCGCAGCAGCACGTTGAAGCGTGGCTTCAGCCGCTTGATCAGGTTGGCTTCCAGCAGCAGCGCTTCGGCTTCCGTCTCGGTGCGCACGAACTCCATGTTGCGCGTCGCCTCGATCATCCGGCGGATGCGGATATCGAGGCCCTCGGGGCGGGTATAGTTGGTGACGCGCGCCTTGAGGTTGCGCGCCTTGCCGACATAGACCACCTCGCCGGCCTCGTCGAACATCCGGTACACGCCGGGCGAGGTGGGGAGGGTCTTGACGAAGGTCTTGATGACCTCGGCGCCGTGAATCGGTGGCGTCTCGGTCATTTGCGCCTCGGGGTCGGGCCGCGGCGGCTGGGCCATTCGATATGCTCGCCGCCATCGAGGACAATCATCTGGCCGGTCATGCTGTCGAGGCCGAGGATGGCGGCGACGCCATCGGCAATGGCATCGGCGTCGGCGCTGCGGCCGAGCGGCAGCTCGGTGAGGCGGCGGGCGTGGGCTTCGGGCGAGACATGCGGCGGCGGCACGGTGGGGCCGGGGCCGATGGCGTTGACCCGGATCCGCGGCGCCAGCGACTGCGCCAGGGTGCGGGTCATGGTCCACAGCACGGCTTTGCTCAGCGTGTAGCTGAAATAGGCCGGCGACAGGTCGAGCACCCGCTCGTCGATGATGTTGACGATGTTGCCTTTGGCATCGGCCGGCAGCTGCGCGGCGAAATCGCGCGCGAGGAAAGCCGGCGCCTCGGCATGCACGGCGAAATGCGCGTCCCACAGGGTTTCGTCGAGATCGGCAACGGCATCGCGCTCGAACAGCGAGGCATTGTTGACGAGGAGGCTCAGCGGGCCGAACGGCTTTGCCGCATCGCCGATGAGCCGGCCGCGCTGCGTGCGGTCGGCGAGATCGGCGGCAACGGTCGCGGCCGCGCCGCCGGCGGTGCGGATCTCGGCCGCCAATGCCTCGGCCTTCTCGCCGGACGAGCGATAGTGGATGAGCACGGCCCAGCCATCGCGCGCCAGCCGGCGGGCGATGGCTGCGCCGACGCGATCAGCGGCGCCGGTGATGAGGGCGACGCGGCTGGCAGCGGCCGGGGAATGTTCGGGTGCGGATGTCATGAGTCGAGGCGGAAGATAGGGCT
>JAEUMC010000284.1 GCA_016793415.1 Devosia sp.
GCCTCGGGCCTCCCCGCCTCGGCGCTGACCGATGAGCGCGTGCATCTCGGCCGCGCCATGGTGGCGGCGTCGGAGGGCGATTTCGACCTGCTCGAGCGGCTGCTCGACCTCCATTTCGCCACCGTGCGCGAAGGCGAGAACCTGCTCGACGAGCTCTGGGTTGCGCTGCAGCGCGGCCGCCTGCAGCAGGCGCTGAAGCGCGCCCCCTCGCCAACAGAGCTCGCCGAGCGGCTGAAGCAGCATCCGGTGCCGGCGCATCTCAACTTCCGCATGCGGGCTGTCGACGAGGTGAAGTAATGGCGGCTGGCGAGACGGCCCCGACGCTGATCCAGTCGATCTCGCTGGGGCTCGGCGGCTACAACAAGGCGTTCCAACTGGTGGGCGGCTATCTGCTCGCCTCGCCCGAGGCCTTCATCCGCGAACCGCTGCAGGAGATCGCTCGCGCCGCCGGCGTGAGCGAGCCCACCGTGCTGCGTTTCTGCCGCCAGTTCGGCTACAAGGGCCTGCCGGACTTCCGCATTGCGCTCGCCATGTCGCTGGCCCGCGAGGCGCAAGGAGCGTTCATCGATCCCGGCGTCACCGACAAGGCGGTGGTCAACCTTGCCGCCAAGCGCGCCATCGCCCGCTTCGCCCTGTCGTTGCTGGGTGACGATCGCTCGATCATCATCGATTCCGGCTCGACCACGCAGCTCTTTGCCGAGAACCTGAGATCCGCCAACCCGCTGGCGATCATGACCACCGGCCTCAACATCGCCGAGGCGTTCCGCGGCGCCAGCCAGCACACCATCATGCTGCCGGGCGGCACGGTGCGCTTCGAATCCAACTCGCTCTCGGGCCGCATGGTCGAGAGCACCGTCGGCGGCATGCGCTTCGACACCATCTATCTGGGCGCCGACGCCATCGACCCGGTGCTGGGACTTTCGACCTTCAACGAGGCCGAGGCGCACCAGAACGCCGCCATGGTGGCGGTAAGCCAGCGGGTGATCGTCCTCGCCGATTCCACCAAGTTCCGCGCGCCGGCCCTGCACCGGATCTGCGAACCCGACCGTATCCACGCCGTGATCACTGACACTGGCCTATCCGATGACACCGCCGCCCTGCTCGAGCAGCATGGCGTCGCCGTCCACCGGGTCGAGCCGGAAGGAAGCATCTGATGACCGACGCCGCATTTCCCCCGACCGACCTCGACCGCTGGGCCACCACCCGCGAGATCAAGCGCCAGCCGGCGATCTGGCGCAGCTTCGGCCCGCGTCTCGCGGGTATCGCGGCTGAGATCAAGGCCTGGATCGCCGAGCGCCGTCCCGACGAGGTGTGGTTCTCAGGCGCCGGCACCTCCGCCTTTGTCGGCGAAACGCTGGCGAGCTATCTCAACACCGCGCCCGGCCCGATCCGCTTCCGCGCCATTCCCTCGACCGACCTGATCGCCGCACCGCGCAACTACCTGCGCCCCGGCATCAAATTGCTGGTCGTGTCGTTCGGCCGCAGCGGCAACAGCTCCGAGACCATCGGCACCCTCGATCTGCTGGCAGCGCACGCGCCCGAGGCCGACCGGTTGCACATCACCTGCAACGCCAATAGCGCGCTGGCCCGCACCGACAATGCCGGGCCGGGCGAGCTGCGCAACATCGTCCTGCCGCCCGAAACCGACGACAGCGGCTTTGCCATGACGTCGAGCTACACCACCATGCTGCTGACGGCGCTCGCCGTGTTCGACCCCACACCGCCGGCCCCGGTTGCCGAGCTCATGGCCCGGCTGGCCGATGGCGCCGAGGCGCTGCTAAGAGGACAGGTCGATCGGCTGATCGCCTTGCCTATCCCGGAACGAGCGGTGTTCCTCGGTTCCGGCCCGCTCACTGGTTCGTCGCGCGAAAGCGCGCTGAAGGTGCTGGAACTGGCGGCCGGCCAGATCCCCACCTCCTGGGACTCGACCCTCGGCTTCCGCCATGGCCCCAAGGCCATCACCAACGGCAACACCAAGGTATTCGTGCTGCTGTCGTCCGACCCGCATACCCGCCGCTACGACACCGACCTCGCCACCGAAGTGGCGGCGCAGTTCGGCGCCGATGTGGTGCTGCGGCTCGGCGACCCCGCCGCTGGGACCGATATCCCGGTGCCGTCGGTCGGCAACGACGCCTGGTCGTCGGTGCTCTACGTCATGGTGGCGCAGCTCTTGTCGGTGATCTGGTCGCACAAGCTCGGCCTCACCGTCGACAACCCCTTCGCCTCGGGCAACCTCACCCGGGTCGTCGCCGGGGTGAAGCTCTACCCGCTGCCGGAGACCGGACCTCAGGTGTTCGGCGCCCTTGATGTCGGCGGCACCAAGATCGAGGCGCGGCTGTTCGACAGCCGGCTCGACGTGCTCGAGCGCCAGCGCTTCCCCACCGCCAAGGGCAGTTATGAAGAGCTGCTCGAGGCGCTCGGGGGCGCCGTCGGCTGGCTCGATCAGACCGCCGGCACCAAAGTCGCCCTCGGCGTCGGCCTGCCCGGGCTGATCGACCCGGCCACCGGCATCTCGATGACCTCGAACGTGCCGGCCACCGGCCATACGCTCAGCGCCGACCTTTCGGCCCGCATCGGCCGCGCCATTCCGGTCGAAAACGACTGTAAATGCTTCGCCCTGTCCGAAGCCAATGGCGGCGCCGGCGCCGGCTATCGCACGGTGTTCGGCCTGATCCTCGGCACCGGGGTCGGCGGCGGCGTCACCGTCGATGGCAAGCTCGTCGTCGGGCACAATGGCCTCCCCGGTGAAGTCGGCCATTTCGGCCTGCCGGCCGAGCTGGTGCAGCGGCACAACCTTCCCGTCCTCGCCTGCGGCTGCGGCCGCACCGGCTGCTACGAAACGCTGCTCTCCGGCCCCGGCATGGGCCGCATCGCCAGGCACGTCACCGGCGAGACCGTCGATTCCTCCGCCATCGTCGCCCGCGCCGCCTCCGGCGATGCGGCGATGCGGCAAGTGCTCGACATCTGGTTCGATATCCTCGGCGAGCTGATCCACACCATTCAGCTCACCATCGACGCCGATTGCGTGGTGATCGGCGGCGGCCTCTCCAATATCGACGGCCTCGCCGCAGAGCTGTCGCGAGTCTTTGCGCCCAAGATGCTGCCGGGGGTGCGGCAGCCGGCCTTCGCCACGGCTCGCTTCGGCGACGCCAGCGGCGTGCGTGGCGCCGCCATGCTGGTGGCAGGAGCCCGCAAATGAGGGAACTCCGCGATCTCATCGCCCGCAACCGCCAGGGCTCGGGCGAGGCCCTGCCCTCGGTCTGCTCCGCCCACCCGGACGTGCTCGCCGCCTCGCTTCTGCTCGCCGACGAGTGGGACGTGCCGCTGTTGATCGAAGCCACCAGCAACCAGGTGAACCAGTTCGGCGGCTATACCGGCATGACGCCGCCGGATTTCATCAGCTTCGTCCGCGGCATAGCCGAGCGCAGCGGCGTCGATACCGGCCGCGTGCTGTTCGGCGGCGATCACTTGGGACCGCAGGCCTGGCGCGACCAGCCGGCCGACATCGCCATGGCCAATGCCCGCGATCTCGTCGTCGCCTATGTGAAAGCCGGCTTCACCAAGATCCATCTCGATTGCTCGGAGGGCTGCGCCGGCGAGTCACCGGCCGTCGGCGATGCAGTGAGCGCCGCCCGCGCCGCCGACCTTGCCGCCGTCTGCGAAGCTGCGACCACCGACCCCACCTCGCTGAGCTACATGTTCGGCACCGAAGTGCCGCCCCCCGGCGGCGCCCGCGCCGAGGAGGGCCCTATCGGTATCGCCCCGACCGAGCCGGCCAACGCCCGTGCCACCATCAAGGCGCATCGCGACGCCTTCGCGGCGCTCGGGCTCGAGCAGACCGCCTGGCAGCGCGCCGTCGGCCTCGTGGTGCAGCCGGGCCTCGAATTCGCCCCCGACCACATCCACCGCTTCGACACCACCTCGCCCGACCTGCTCTCGCCGGTGCTCGATGGCCATGACGGACTGAGCTTCGAGGCGCACTCGACTGACTACCAGTATCCGGACGTGTTCCCGGCTCTGGCGCAGCGCCACTTCGCCGTACTTAAGGTCGGCCCGGCCCTGACCTTCGCCTACCGCCAGGCGATCTACGCGCTGGATGGGGTGGCGAGCTGGTTGGCCCCCGATGCCGCGCGCCAGCCTATCGCCCCGGTGATGGAAGCCCTGATGCTGGACAACCCCAAAAACTGGGCCAAGCACTATGCCGGCGACGCCGCGACGCTGAAACTGCTCCGCCACTTCAGCTACGCCGATCGCATCAGGTATTACTGGGCGCAACCGCAGGCGACGGCAGCGGTGGGACAGTTGCTGGCGGCGCTCGGCACGAAAAAGCCGGTGGCGCCGCTGCTCGAACAGTGCTTCGCGCCGGAAGTGATCGCCCGAGCCGAGCGGCTCGAGGCCCGCTCACCGGATTGGGCCCGGGCACTGATCTACGCTCAGGTGCAGACGGCGCTGGTGCCGTATTTCGCGTGCATCGGGGTGGCGACTTAGCCCGACACTTCCGCCGGTGCGGGCTGCCCCCCACCCTTGATCCCTCCCCGCAAGGGGGAGGGAGACGCAGACT
>JAEUMC010000362.1 GCA_016793415.1 Devosia sp.
CATAGAGCCGCTTTGTGCCAAATCGTGTCAGGGTTTCAAAAAAGAGGGGTCGGCTGCTCATCTGGGTATGCGGCGCCCGACTTGCAACTTAACCACGCCGCAGCGGTTCCTGTCACCACGGCGGTGCACGGCTTCAGTCAAACTTCATGTGAACATAAGAAGAACAAGACAGAGTCGGTCAAGTGCTGTCCTGCGGCTGTGGATTGCAGCACACGCTTGACAAACCGCGATGCGAAGAGAACATAAGAGGAACGACGGGCGGTGACAAGCTGTGGGCTAAGGCCGTTTGGCGCGCGCGCCGTCGGAACGATAGCGGTAGGATACGCGCCGGAGTTTCTCCCGGGCGCGTCTCCGGGAAAGTTGGAAAGGAAAGTGCCATGGCTGGCAGCGTGAACAAGGTCATCCTGGTGGGCAATCTCGGTAACGACCCCGAGGTGCGGAACCTGCCGTCGGGCGGCAAAGTGGTGAACCTGAGCGTCGCGACCTCCGACCAGTGGCGCGACAAGAATACCGGCGAGCGCAAGGAGCGCACCGAGTGGCACCGCGTGGTGATCTTCTCGGAGGGCCTGGTGCGCGTGGCCGAGCAGTATCTGCGCAAGGGTTCGAAGGTCTACATCGAAGGCTCGCTGCAGACCCGCAAGTGGCAGGACCAATCCGGTCAGGACAAATACTCCACCGAGATCGTGCTGCAGGGCTTCAACTCGACCCTGACGATGCTTGATGGCCGCGGCGACGGCGAGGGCGCCTCGGGTGGCGGCGGCTTCTCGAGCCCGCGTGAATCGAGCGGCTTCGGCGGCCCGCCGGCGCGCCAGGAGCGCCGCCCGAGCTCGGCTCCGGCGTTCGAGTCCGGCTCGATGGACGACGATATTCCGTTCTGAGGCGATTGCCGCAGCGGACGAGCAGTTGAGACGGGTCGCGCGAGCGGCCCGTTTCGCTTTGGGGTGCGTAGTCGTTGTTCCCGGGAGGTTTGCAGTCGGGATTCCCTCTCCCGTTTACCGGGGAGGGGCACCGACTGCGAGTCCGTGCGCAGGGAGCGAGGCCACGACCCAGGAAACCTGTCTTCACCCCACCAGCCGTGGCGTACGGATGTTGACGGGCGCCACGACGCTCTGGTTTCGGCCTTGCGCCTTGGCGTCGTAGAGGGCGAGGTCGGCGGTGCTGATCAGCCAGGAGCCGTCGTGCACGGCGTCGCGATCGCGCGGATCGATCGCGGCGATGCCGATGCTGACGGTCGCGACGCGCCAGGGCAGGTTTCTGGCGTGCGGGATGGCCAGCGCCTGAACCTGCCGGCAGAGATCGGTGGCAATGCTGCGCGCGGCCTCGACGTCAGTGTCGGGCAGCAGCAGGGCCAACTCCTCGCCGCCATAGCGCGCCGCGAGGTCGGAGGGGCGCCGGGCTGCCATGGCGACGACCGAGGCGATCGATTTGAGGCAGGCGTCGCCGGCGAGGTGGCCGTGATCGTCGTTGAAGCGCTTGAAGCGGTCGGCGTCCACCATCAGCAGCGACAGCGGCGTCGAGAGGCGACGGGCGCGGGCGACCTCCCGGGTCAGTGCGGTATCGAAGGCGCGTCGATTGGCGATGCCGGTGAGCCCGTCGCGCATGGCGAGGCTCTCGAGCTTCAGCTCGAGCTGCTTGCGCTCGGTAACATCGCGGGTGACGCCGACCACCGACAGCCGATCGGAGCGTTCGGCGGCGATGCGCAACGCGGTTTCGAGCCAAAGTTCGTGCCCGTCCCGGTGCTGGACGCGGAACGAGACGGTTTCCTGCTCGGTGACCCCTTGCCGGAGCCGCTCGGCCGCCGCTTCGACCAACGGACGATCGATCGGGTTCACCACCTCGAAGGCGCTCTTGCCGAGCATTTCTTCGGGCCGGTAGCCGGTCAGGCGTTCGAGGGCAGGCGAGATATAGGTGCGGGTGCCGTCGCTGTCGAAGCGCTCGACCAGGTCGCTGGCGCTCTCGGCCAACAGCCGGAACTCGGCCTCCTTCTGCTCGAGCACGGTCTCGCTGCGCTGACGGCGGCGAATCTGATCGACCAGCCGCAACCCGAGCAGCGCCGCGGCGAGTATCAGCCCGAGTGTGATGGCGCCGCGCTGCAGGGCGCCGCGCCCCCAGCTCGCCAAGGCTTCGGCATGCGAGACCGCGACGACCGAGACGACCGGGTAGCGCGTGCCGCGGTCATAGCCACCGATGCGGCGATGACCGTCGACGGCGGACTCGTAGTGGAAGGCTCCCGAGACCTGCGCCAGATCCGGGCTCGCGAACAGCTCGCCTTCGCCCAGGTCTTCGTCGGCCAGATTGGGATGGTACGGCTTGCGGCTGAGCAGCAGGCCGTTGCTGTCATAAAGGCTGATCGTGCCGAGCGCGCCGACCTCGATCCCGTCATAGATGTCCGCGAAGTAGCGGGTGTCGATGGCGGCGACCACTACGCCGCCGAAACTGCCGTCGGGCTGGTCGAAGCGGCGGCTGACGGTGGTGACGGTCGCATCGCCTTCGGCGGTGCGGATCGGCGCGCCGAACGATGGCGCATCGCTCGGCGAATTCATGTGATCGCGGAAATAGCTGTAAGCCGCCTGGTTGCCGCCAGGTGGCATGTTCTCGGCAGTGGTCACCATCCAGTTGCCGTCGGCATCGTAGACATAGATGCCGCGCAGGCGCTGGGCGCTCTGCATGGTGCGCAGCATGAAGGCTTCAGTCTGCTTGAGCGCCTCGGGCGCGAGACCAGCCGTCTCGATCTGATAGCTGACCAGCGAGACGGCCTGGTCGGCAATCTCGTAGGTATCCTCGGCGTGCTGGCGCATGGAGCGGGCGAGGTTCTGCGTCTCGAGTTCGGCCTTCTCTACTGCGGCATCATAGGCCACCCACT
>JAEUMC010000376.1 GCA_016793415.1 Devosia sp.
CGAGCCGGATTGCATGGCTGGGCCGGGGCACTGGACCAGTCTGCTGGCGTTGCAGCATCTGCAGGACAGTCCTGACCTCGTTACGGCTCCGGGCACCGTCTATCGCTATTCCAACGCGGGCTACATCTGCCTCGAAGCCATCATCGAACGGGTTTCCAGGCAGTCGTTCGGCAGCTTCGTGCGGACCGAACTGTTCGATCCGCTAGCTCTGGCCGACCTCGACTTCACCGCCACGCCGAACTTCCCCCAACTTGCCGGCATGGGCGATATCCTGCCGCTGTCACTGGGTGATGGCGGCATCTGGACCACCCCGGCCGCCTTCGCCGATTGGCTGGACCACCAGAACCGCGACACGCTCAGCGTTGAGGCATTGGTCCTGCAACCCGGCCGGCTGCCGGATGGAACGCTGACCGACTATGGCTGGGGAGTTGGGCTGCGCGAGCTACGCGGCCACCCGCTGCTCATCCACGGTGGCCGCTGGCCCGGCGCCACCGCCAAGGCGGTGCGCTGCCCAGCTCTGGGCCTCAGCGTGGCGGCGTTTTCGACCTCCAGCGACCCAAACAGCATCAATGTCCTCGTCGACAAAGTGCTGGAGGTCCTGGTCGGGCGGTAGCCCCGCGGTTCAAGCAGCTCAATCAAGTGGTCGCGACAATCCTGGGCGACATCGCCTGATCACTCGTCGCTTTCAGCGGCGGTGAGGTAGTGCTCCTCCCAAAGCTCGTGCGGGATGAAACTGCCGACCGAGAACTCGAAGCGCTCGACGGCGGAATAGTCCGGGGCGGCGAGGCAGGTGAACTTCACCCCGTACCACTCGCGCCGGCTGCGGAAGGCGCCACCGTCCGCGATCAGCGCACCGTCGCGTGTCGCCATGTCGGCCATGGCATAGGCGACGACCGTATCGGGATCGAATTCAGGTCGGGCGCGACGGATCTGTTCGATCGCCTCGATACTGCAGAGCTGCACCAGCCGCTCGCTGCCATCGAGCGTCGTCATCGCGGCGCGCAGGTTGGCGCTTTCCGGTTCGGCCAGCAGGCTCCCGGCGAAGAACTCGGTGGCCCGAATGGTGGCGTCGGGCGCGGCCTTCGCTGCAGGCTTGGCGGCGCTCGTATCGGGCGATGCCTCGGCTGCTGGCGCGACAGGCGGCGCTGCCGGTGGTGCCTGCTGCGGTGCGGTGAGCGCGGCAAACTGCGCCGCCGTCATCAGCTCGACGGCGATCGAAGGTGGCGGCAAGCGTTTTGCCGGGTCCTTGTCCGGTCCAAGCAACACCAGGCCGAGCAGCGCTGCGTGAAATACGATCGACGCTGCCGCGCCCCACGCCGATCGCGGCGAAGGCGACTCTTCGATCGGGCTGTCGTCAAGGGTGATGGTCATGGCGGCAAGCGAGTCAGTCAGGCGGCTTTGCGGCTGATTTGCGGAGGCCGGCGTCGCCTCGGTGAAATCCTCTGCGGGCTCTCGCCTTTCGGCGCGAGCTCAGCCATTGTCCCGCCATGCCGATCGACACGTTCCTGCTCGCCCTGACCACCTTCTTCGCTACCCTCGGGCCGGCGGACCTGCTGGTCGTCTATGCGGCGTTGACGCAGAAGAACACCCAGGCCGAACGGCGCGCCATGGCGTTGCGCGGCACGGTGATCGCGGCGGTGATCCTGCTGTTCTTCGCGGTGTTCGGCGAGGTGTTGCTGCGGCTGTTCGGCATCACGCTGCCGGCGCTGCGCATCGCCGGCGGTATCCTCTTGCTGTTGATCTCGATCGACATGGTGTTCGCCCGCCATTCCGGCGGTACCGGCACGACGCCGGAAGAAGAAAACGAAGCGCAGAGCCGCGCCGATATCTCGGTGTTTCCGCTGGCAACGCCGTTGCTTGCCGGCCCCGGTGCGATCAGCGCGGTGATCCTGCTCACCACCGGCTCGGGCGGCTTCAACCTCGAATGGGTCGTGGTGGTGCTGGCGCTGCTGGCGATCCTCTTGCTCTGCTATGTGGTGATGCTGGTCGCCATCCCGATCCAGCGCCTGCTCGGCATTACCGGCCTCGCCGTGGTCAGCCGCGTCGTCGGCGTCTTGCTGGCAGCGCTGGCGGTGCAGTTCCTGCTCGACGGGCTCAAATCCAGCGGGCTGATCCCGGGCCTCGCCGCCTAAAGGCGAAGGCCGCGGCGGGTGCCACGGCCTTCACGAATTCAACCTGCAAGTCGCCCGGTTACTTCTTCTTGGCCGGTGCGGCGGTGGCGGGGGTCATCCCGGCCGTGGCCAGCACTTTCGGCTTTTCCTTCTTGGGCTTCTTGGCTTCCTTGTTGGATCTCAGCTGACCTTTGGCCATCGGCATCCCCTTCCATTGTTGATCCGGCAGCAACTCCGGCAAATCACTAGGTGAGGCTAGAACCAAGGCGGAATCCTGACAAGGTCGCCGCCACTCGCAGTCTCTGATTTGGTCGCGCCGTGCACCGTTACTTGTGGCTCTGGCAGCGGCCTTGCGGCCCCAGCCGGTCAACCGTGCGGGGATCGCAGCCGGTGAGCAGGAACGTCACCCAGTCGCCTTCGCTGCCGTAGAAGGCGTTGCGATCGACCTCGGTGCGGATGCCCGACATGGTGCCGGTCTGCGTCCACTGCCAGAAGATCCAGGGGCGGTCGCCATACTTGGTGTGCGGCTCGGCGGCAGTCGAGCGCAGCCAGAACGAGGAGTCGAAGTGCTCGCCGGCGAGGATGTCGTTATAGAAGTTCATGTCGGTATAGATGATCGGCACCTTGCCGGTATGCCGCTCCATCTCGGCCAGCATGACGCGGACCTTTTCGAGCACGTCGGTGCGGTTGAACTTGTTCTTGCAACTCGACTGGTTGTTCCACTCGAGATCGAGCACCGGCGGCAGCGCGTCGGGATCGTTGGGCACCATCTTCCTGAACCAGGCCGCCTGCTGCGAAGCGAGGCTGCACCAGGTCATGAAGTGGTAGGCGCCGCGCGCCATGCCGGCAGCCTGCGCGCCGCGCCAGTTGTCGTAGAAATTGGGGTCGATGTAGTCCTTGCCCTCGGTCGACTTGATGTAGACGAAGTGCACCCCGCCGCCGCGCGCGGCGTTGAAATCGATGCGGCCCTGATAGCGCGCCACGTCGAGCCCCTGGATCGGCAGGCCCCAGGCCCGGCGCACCCCGTCATGCGGGTCGTTGTCGCCGGGGATGCCGCGATAATCATGGGTGGGCGAGCGCCCGCAGGCGGCAAGCAGCAGGGTGAGCCCGACCAGCAGCAGGGTTTTGGCAAACGGGAAAGCGGGGCGGGCGGCGGCGAGCATGCTGGACGTCTGGCTTTCGGACAGAGTTCTGAAGCCTTTGAATCAACATGTCCCGCTTAACGAAACCTTGCGCTAACCCTTTGTTATTCCAGCATGGTTAACGCCGGATCGGCTGCCGAGGGGAGATGACGTCCGCGAGCCAAGTTGCCCTCAAGCGGGCGCCCCGGCGCGGTCTCGTCGCGCCGAGAGCGCGGCCGCCCAGTGATGCTGCCGGCAGCAAGGACACGCTGCGGCCGAGAAATAGCAGATGGTCGACCGCGCGATTGCAGGACATCCTCAGCAACTCGTCGCCTTCTCGGCATCGTTGTTGTATTGGAGTGCCTGCCGGGGCTAGATATTCAGCATCATGGAGGAGAGGGCGATGCGTTCTATTGTGCAGTCACTGCTGATGGCGATCGTCGTAACCGTGCTGTTTGCGGCTCCCGGTCGCGCCGGCGACGCTGAGATTGCGCTGCTGCGCGGCTATATCGGAAACTGGAGCGGCAGCGGCATCCTGCGTGGTGGCGACCAGCCCGAGGCCTTTACCTGCAGACTGAAAGTGACCCAGGGCAGGCTGATCAAGATCAACTATGCCGGGCGTTGCAGCCTGGTGAACATGAACCTGTCGGTGTCGGGCACGATCTCCTTCAACGACAAGGCAAACCGTTATGAGGCGACGATGCGCTCCAACGTCGGCCTGTCGGCCGGCGCGGTGGGGGCTCAGCGCGGCGACAGCATCATCTTCAAATTGAGCGAGAAGCAGAGCGACCGGGTGGGGACGCCCATCCAGATCAACTCGGTTCTCGAACTCAGCGCCAGGCAGATTACCGTGGACTTCATGGTCGAGCTCAACCGCTCGGGGCAGACGCTGACCACCACCGTGCCATTCCGCCGACACTAATTTGTGCATCGGGTGGCGGCGATCGCGCGCGCGGCTCAACGCTCTTCAATATCGGCCAGCCACCGGGTGATCTGCTCGACCAGCCAGCCGTGCAGTTTGCCGATCGCAGCGAGGCGACGGCTCGCGGTCGGCCAGACCAGATAGTGCGCGTGCACGTCGACGATCTCGTACCGCCACAGACGGATCAGCCGACCGGAGCGCAGGTCGTCATCGACGATCGAGCGCCGCGCCAGCAGGATGCCCCGCCCGGCGATGGCCGCCTGCAATGCCAACACGGTGTCCGAGAACAGCACGCCGGCCTGCGGTTCGACGAAATCCAGTCCGGCGGCCTGGAACCAGGGGGTCCATGGTTGCACCGACTGCCGAAGCAGTAGGCAATCGCCCAAGTCGGAGGGCCGTAGCGGAAGCCTGCCGCCACGATAGTAGGGGCTGGCGACCGGAAACACCACCTCGTCCATCAGATGCTCGGTGGCCATGCCCGGCCACTCGCCGCCGCCATAGCGGATGGCCGCATCGATACCGTCGCTGGCATCCAGCCGGGCCAGCGTGGCGGACGTCTCGATCTCGAGCTCGATTTCGGGGTAGAGGCGGGCGAAATCGTCAAGCCGCGGCATGAGCCACTTGGCGGCGAATGCCGGAAGGGTGCTGATGACCAGCCGCTCCCGCCTGCTGGCGGTGCGGTCTCGTTCGGACGGTTCCGACATCTGGTCGAAGGCGCGGTCGAGGACAGTCAGGCCCTGGCGAATCTGCAAGGCCAGCGCCTGCGAAACGGCATTTGGTTCGACACCTCTCGCATTGCGCGCGAAAAGCGCGTGCCCGAGGCGCTGTTCGAGCGCTCGGATGTGCTGGCTCACCGCCCCCTGGGAGAGCGCGAGTTCGTCCGCCGCCCTGCTGAAGCAGCGCAGCCGCACCGCTGCTTCGAGGGCGCGCATCGTCTGGATGCTGGGGAGCCGCTTTCCGACCATGAGCCATTAGTATCACTAATGGCTACGCTGGCGAAATGATCGTTTGAGCTGGGAGGCAGGTTCATCGACCTTGGCTCGGAGATCCCAACGCAAACCGCGCCGCGAGCGCGAAAGACCTTCAGGCAATGTACCAGCTGTTCTACTCCCCGGGCGCCTGCTCGATGGCCGTGCATATCATCCTCGAGGAGGTTGGAGCCGAGTTCGAGCTCATGGCGGTATCGGTCGCCAATCGCGACACCCAGCGCGAGCCCTACCTGTCGATCAATCCCAAGGGTCGGGTGCCGGCGCTGCGCATCCCTGGTGAAACCAAGGTGCTCACCGAACTGCCGGCGATCCTGCACTACCTGGCAAGCCGTTATCCGGACCATGGGCTTGCACAGACGGAGAACCCGCTGATCGAGGCGCGGATCGCCGAGTGGCTCGCCTGGCTCAGCGGCTGGGTGCACAGCGTGGGCTACGGGCTGATCTGGCGTCCGGAGCGGTTCGATCCGGATCCCTCGCACGCAAGCGGCCTGGCGGTGCAGGGAACGAAACTCATCGAAGCCGCCCATGCCGAGATCGAGCGCGCCCTTGCCGACAACCGCAGCTGGAGCGTCGGGGAGCGCTTCTCCATCGTCGACCCGTTTCTGCTGGTGCTCTATC
>JAEUMC010000378.1 GCA_016793415.1 Devosia sp.
CGCGCGCCGCCTATGCCGACGGCAAGTGCGACGCCTACACCGCCGATCGTTCGGCTCTTGCCGCCGAGCGCGCCGAGCTCGGCAACCCGGACGAGCATGTCATCCTCAAGGACGTCATTTCCAAGGAGCCGCTTGGCCCGGTGGTGCGGGACAGCGATCCGCAATGGACGGCGCTCGTCCGCTGGACCCTGTTCGGGCTGATCGATGCCGAAGAGCAGGGGCTCGATGCCGCATCGATGGCCGGGGCCGGGGCCGAGGCGGCCAGGACAATGGGAGCTCCGGCGGTAAAGCTCGGCCTCTCCGAGGATTGGCTGGTGAAGACGGTGGCCGCCGTCGGCAACTACGGCGAAATCTTCGAGCGCAACCTCGGCGAAGCGACCCCGATGCAGCTCGGACGCGGCGTCAACGCCCTCTGGACCCAGGGTGGGATCCTCTATGCACCGCCCATGCCCTGACCCAATCCGCAGCCTGCTGATCGCGCTGCTGGCGCTGTTCTTCGTTGCGCCGGCTCTGGCGCAGGACCGGGTCGATCTGTCGCCGCGCGATCTGGCGGTGGTCCGCATCAATATCATCGACCTCCTCGCCAACGAGCCCCGGCTGCCGCTGCCGATCAAGCAGCGTCGCGATGTGCTGCGGACCTATTATGAGGAGCAGAGCGGCGACCTGCTCTGGCTCAACAGTGCCCGTGCCGGCGCCATGGTCTCGCGGCTCACCAATGCCACAGATGATGGGCTCAACCCCGACGATTACCCCGGGCAGCAGCTTGCTGGCCTGATGGCCGCCGCCGGCGAGACCGACAAGCGCAGCCTCGCCATCATCGAACTCTACTTCTCGGCGGCGTTCCTCGAGTATGCCTCGGACCTCAAGGTCGGTCGGTTCCTGCCTAACAAGATCGACCCCAACTTCTTCCTCACCCCACGCAGCATCGATGAGGCCGCGGCGCTGGCCGGGGTCGCCAAGGTCGCCGATGTCGAAACGGTGCTGCATGCGTGGGAGCCGCAGAACGCCGAGTACCAGGCGTTGCGCAAGGCGCTCGACGACTATCATGCGCTGGCGGTGCTCGGCGGCTGGGGCAAGGTACCTCTCGGTGACACGCTGAAGCCGGGGATGACCGATCCGCGCATCCCGGCGCTGCGGGCCCGTCTCGCCGTCACCGACGGCGCCGCGGCCACGGCACCAGGCGAGCCCGAGTTCTACGACGAGGCGCTGGTCGAGGCGGTGAAGCACTTTCAGGCGCGCCACGGCCTCGACGTCGACGGCGTCGTCGGGCCGGCCTCGTTGGTGGCCATGAACGTGCCGATCGAGGACCGGATCGAATCGATCGATTTCGCCATGGAGCGCTGGCGCTGGATGCCGGACGACCTCGGCCGGCAATACATCATCGTCAACATCGCCGGCTTCGAGCTGCGCCGTGTCGCCGACGGCGAGATCAAGGAGAAGATGGCGGTGGTGGTGGGCAAGCCCTATAGCCGCACACCGGTGTTCAGCGACGCCATCCGCTACCTCGAGTTCAACCCGTACTGGAACGTGCCGGCCGGGCTTGCCGCCAAGGAAGAACTGCCCAAGCTGCAGAGTAACCCGGCGGCAGTCGCTGCCGCCGGCTTCGAAGCGGTGCGCGGCAAGGATGTCTACGACGTCAGGCAGGTGGATTGGGCGCAGGTGACGCCGAGCCGCTTCCCGTTCCAGCTGCGCCAGAAACCGGGCACCAACAATGCGCTGGGCCGGGTGAAGTTCATGTTCCCCAACGCCCACGACGTCTATCTGCACGACACGCCGTCACGCAGTCTGTTCGGTCGCGCCGAGCGCGCCTTCAGCCACGGCTGCATCCGCCTGTCGCGCCCGCTCGAGCTGGCGGATCAGGTGCTGGCGGCCGGCGGTGTCGAGGGGTGGTCGGACCAGCGCATCGATTCCGTCGTGGCGTCGCTGAAGAACACCGTGGTGAACCTCAAGACGCCGCTGCCGGTGCACATCACTTACCTTACGGCCTGGGTCGAGGCCGACGGCGTGCACTTCAGCTCGGACATCTACGGCCACGACGAAAAGCTGCTGGCGGCGCTGGACGGCAAGTCGCTGGCCTGGTGACGCGGGCGGCTTGCAAACGGGCAGAGCGCGAGCAGTCGCTCACGCCGGGCAATCGCAAATCTGAAGGAGAAGATTGGCTCCGCGGCTTGGACTCGAACCAAGGACCATTCGATTAACAGTCGAATGCTCTACCAACTGAGCTACCGCGGAACACGTGCCCTCTTGCGAAGGCAGCGCCCGTGTAGCGGTTTTGATTTCCTTTGCCAAGCCCGAATTTCCGATCTGGAAATCTCAGCGCCGAACAACCCCATCCGCAGTGGCTCGCTGTCGCAGATTATCCAGCTCTTCCGGGGTGTTGACGTTGGCAAACGGATCACCGGCGGCGCTGTGCGGCCATTCGACGATGGCTCCGCCGACCGCCGCGCACAACGATTTCAGGCTCCGCGGCGCAGTGCCGGTTTGCACCTGGTCGGGCAGGTCGCGGAATCGCGCCACGCGCCAGATGGCGTTGGTGGGGTAGGGCTGTCCATCATAGGCGGCGATCGCTGCAGGAGCCTCTCCAAGACCATCGACAAGTCGGGTCGCGAAATCGGAGGGCAGGAACGGCGTGTCCACCGCGACGCTGATCAGCAACTCGGGCGGCTCGGCCAGGGTGTTGATGTGGGCGATTGCGCCGGCGAACCCCGCCAGCGGCCCGGCATAATCACCATCGAGGTCGGGCACCGCGGTCATGCCCGCGGCAAGGTGCAGTGCAGCCGGCTCGATTCGCCCGTGCGCCACCAGCAGGGGCGTACAGCCTTCGAGCCGCACAGCGACGCGCTCCAGCAGCCGCACGCCACCAACCATCAGTTCGGACTTGATCACCCCACCCAGCCGTTCGCCGCGCCCGCCCGCGAGGATCAGGCCGGCGGTCGAGTGTTGATTCTGTGCCATAGCAGACTGCTCTACCGCCTTGGTGATCTTGACAAATCCCCCGCCGCCATAGAGGAGCGGCGATGGGGGGCTTCGGTTTACTGGAGTCTATATGACTACGCGTATCTTTGCCGCCCTGGCGTTTGCCGGGCTGCTCACCGGCACCGCCAGCGCTGCCGATCTTTATGTCCCGACGCCCGACCAGGCCATCGTCACCGCCAGCCGCGACTGGACCGGCTTCTACATCGGCGTCAACGCCGGCTATGCCGACTTCGACGCGGCGCATGGTGGCGACGACACCGATCTCGCCACCCTCAACGGTTGGCAGGGTGGCGTCCAGGCTGGCTACAATGCCCAGTTCGATTCCATCGTCCTGGGCGTCGAAGCCGACCTCTCAGCGGCTGGCATCATCGAAGGCAACGATACCGACCATTGGGACGCGGATGACGGTATCAACGGTTTGGCTACGCTTCGTGGCCGCCTCGGCTTCGCCGTGGGCGACCTGCTGCTCTATGGCACGGCAGGTCTGGCGGCGGCCAACCTTGATGTCGACAGCGAGAGCCAGACCATCACCGGTTGGGTCGCCGGTGTGGGCGCCGAATACATGGTCACCGAGACCGTCTCGCTGAAGGCGGAGTACCTCTACACCAACTTCGGCACCGTCGAAGTCGACGGTTACGGCGGCGACGAGTTCAACATCGACGGCTCGGCCGTCCGCCTCGGCGTCAACTTCCACTTCTGATCGCCAGCAGCGATCGGCCGGGCCCCGCACGCGGGACCCGGCAACTGGTCGCACACTCAGCGCCCAAAGTACTCGCGATAATCGGTGTCGTAGCCGAAGTAGCGCGGCCCGACGAGGTCGATGCCGGCTGGCGTCAGCCATTGCGGGTTGGATGGCATGGCCAGCGCCTTCAGCCTGAGGCCATAGCGCAGCGCGTCGGCGGTGACCGGCAGCCCCGACTCGGCATCGAGCACGGTGATCAGGTCGGGCGTCGTAACGATAATCTCGCCATCCCGCTCGGCCATCAGGAACTCGTTCTGGAAATCCAGCCGGAAGCTGTGGCCCTTCCACTCCTCGACGCCCTCGAAGCGGGCGGTGCCGCGGGCGAAGCCGCCGACGGTGCGGCGCTCGATATCCTTGATGCGGCCGTGGAAAATCACGTCGGCATCGAGCTTGTCGACGATGGCGTTGACCGGATCGACGTGGCCGGCCTTGGCCTCGCGCAGGGTGCGGCCCAGTTCCGAACAAAGCGTCAGCGTGCCGCGCACGATCGCCTTCTTCGCCACGGCGCCCGACATCGAGTAGAAGGCGAGCAGCGCCGAGCCGCCCATTTCCACCGTCGCGGCGCGGGCGAGCCGCTCGGTCCAGGCATTGCTGACCGTCTCCAGCACCAGCGAGTTGCCCTTGTCGTCGCACAGCACCATCGGTGTCGCCGAAACGCCGTGCATGGTGAAGGTCACCATCTGCAATTCGGGATAGGCGCGCCCCATGCCGTCGCCATCGACCAGCGGCAGGCCGGCCATCGCCGCCACCACGAACGGCGTGGTGGAGTTGACCCCGCCCGCCTCGCCGCAGAGCACCGCATCGATCTTGCGACCCAGCAGCTGCTCGAGGGCCCGGAAGGCGTTGATCAGTTCCTCGCCCTGCGGCAGTTTTTCGGTCATCACCGTGGGCGCGCCCATCATGCAGACGGGGACGACCAGCGCATCGTCGGGCAGCTCGTCGATATCGACGAGGTTCACCGGTCCATACTGCTTGATCGCCTGCTGGGCCATCAGCTTGCCGACATAGGGATCGCCGCCGCCGCCGGTTCCGAGGATGGCGCCGCCGGTGGCGATGTCTTCCATGTCCTCGGCGTGGATGGTGCGAAGAAACTTCATGATGTGGTTCCTTTGCCTCAGACCGCGATGGGCTGGGGCTGCAACGGGTTGAAGGTAAGTTCGGGATAACCGAAGGCCGTTGGACCGACGATTTCCAGCGCCCTGGGCGTCTTCATCAGGTCATGCACGGGCAGCCCGATCACCGCGATGCGCTGGCCGTAGCGCAGCACTTCAGTGGTGATAGGCTCCCCCGTGTCGAGCTCGAGGTTGATGATCAGATCGGGCACCATGATCACCGGCACCTCGTCGACCCAGAGCACGAGATTCTCGTTCTGGATGGCGATGCGCGCCTCCGAGCCCACCCAGTCGCCGACCCCGGTGAGATGCGCATGGCCGCGAGCGAAGCCGCCCACCAGTTCGCGCCTGATATCGGTGACCTTGCCGGTGAAGAACAGCTTGCCGCCGGTCGAGGCGACGACCCGTTCCACCACGTTCTGCCGCTTCTGACGCGCGTCGAGTACGGTTTGGCCGATGGTGAGTGCCTGCGTCACCGTGCCGGGCACTGCGGCGCGGCGCACGAATTCCATCGACATCGGCGCAATAGCGAGGCCGGCGGCGGCGCCCATGTTCACCGCAACACCGCGCGCAAAAGTCTCGAGCCAGAACATGTCGATCACTTCCTTGAAGACGACGACATTGCCTTTCTCGTCGGCGATGGCCGCCGGAGCGGCCTTGGCGCCATAGATGAAGAAGGTGGTCATCTGCACTTCAGGGAAAGCCCGGCCCATGCCGTCGCCGTCGATTACCGGCAGCCCCGCATAGGCCGCGGCGATCACCGGTTCGAGCGCGTTGGAGCCGCCGATTTCGGCCGAGATGGTGGCCGAGATCTTCACTCCGGCAGCCTCTTCCACCGCGCGCATGGCGCGAAAACACTCGCCGCCTTCCTCGATCTTTTCGACGCCAACCACCGGCGCGCCGATGCCGCCGACTTCGCCGACCCACGCATCATCGGGCAGGGCGTCGAGGGGCAGCACGCGGACCTCGGCGCCCTTGCGGATCAGCTCTCGCGCGCGGAGCATGCCGACATAGGGGTTGCCACCGCCGCCGGTGCCGAGCAGCGCGGCGCCGATCGACAATGGCAACAGATCGCTCTCCTTGAGCAGGTAGCCCTTAGCCGACATGTAGTTCACCCACTGCCTTGACGCGGACGCGCGTGGCGTTGCCCGGCAGGTAGGCGAGCGGCACGTCCTCGACATCGACGATCTCGATCGACGAGCGGAGCGCACCGGCCGAGACGGCAGCCTCCGTGGCACGGTCCTTGGCGTCGGCCAGGGCCTGGTCGCGGCCGATCTCGGCCAGCGCATAGACCCGGTCGACCTCGCCCGAAACCTGCGCAATGGCGGCGCCGACCGCATTGGCCACGGCGAAGTGGTTTGGCTTGATCACCTCGAGCCCACCGATCGGTCCGTCGACAAGGATCGAGCCGCCGCCCACTACGATGACCGGCAGCGGTTCGGGCGACAGGCGCGAGCGTTCGACGCAATCTTCCAGCATCGACATGATCCTCGCCTGGGTGCTCGCGATGAACGCGGGCGTCAGGTGGGCGACCTTGGATTTGTCGCCCAGCTCGTAGCGCCCTGAGGCGACGACGACGTCGGAGGTGGTGAGGGTCTTGCCCCCGAAGATCAGCGCCTCGGTGACGATGCGGTAGCCGACCGAGGTCGGGCCGACCTTGATGGCGCCGCCGGTTTCGACAACGTGCGAACCACCTCCGAGGCCGATCGAGAACACGTCCGGCATCCGGAAGTTGGTTCGCACGCCGCCGACTTCCACGGCCACGGTGGCTTGGCGCGGGAATCCCTTGTGCAGCGAGCCGACATCGGAGGTGGTGCCGCCGATATCGACGACGATGGCGTCCGCGACCCCGGAGAGGAAAGCTGCGCCGCGCATCGAGTTGGTCGGACCCGAGGCGAAAGTCAGCACCGGGAATTTCTCGGCGAACGCTGCATCCATCAGCGTGCCGTCGTTCTGCGTCAGGTAGAAGCGGCCCTTGATCCCCGTTTCGGTGATCGCCTTGCGGAAGGCTTCGATGACGTGGCGGGACAGGTCACGCAGGCAGGCGTTCATGATCGCCGCGTTCTCGCGCTCGAGCAGGCCGATGCGGCCGATGTCGCTCGAGAGCGTAATGTGCACGCCGGGCAGCGCCTTGGCGAAGATCTCGCCAGCCTGCTTCTCGAACTCGCCGGTCACCGGCGAGAACACCGAGGTGATGGCGATGGTGTTGATGCCCTTGGCCTTGATGTCCTCAGCAATGCCGAGCAGTTCGGCTTCGTCGAGCGGCGAGATCACCCGGCCGTCGAATTCGTTACCGCCATGTGCGAGGTAGCCGGTGCCGCCGATCGCTGCCTTCAGATCCTCGGGCCAATCGACCATCGGGGGCAGGGAAGCGGTGGCGGGAAGGCCGAGCCGCACGGCGGCAGTCTTGGCGAGATCGCGTCGCTGCACCACGGCGTTGGTGAAGTGGGTGGTGCCGATCATCACCACGTCGATGGCCGAAGCCTCCATCTTCGAGGCTTCGAGCACCGCTTTCAGCGCGTTGACCACGCCGGTCATCACGTCGGCGGTCGTCGCGGCCTTGACGCCGGCAATGACGGTCGCGCCGTCCATGACCACCGCGTCGGTATTGGTTCCGCCCACGTCGATGCCAATTCTGATCATTTTTCTGTCCTTTGGGAGACTGCTGCGCGGAGCGCGATGAGTTGTTCTGCCGTCGGGATTTCCCCGTCGATCAGTGGAATCTTTGGCCGCATCGCTTCTTCCTCGGCCGAGATCACCGGCACCGAGGCGAGAAGCAGGCGGGTGTAATCGTGCTGCGGCGCCTCGAACACCGACGCCGTGGGGCCGGTTTCGACGATCTTGCCGAGATAGAGCACCCCTACCGTGTCGGCGAAGTTCCGCATCAGGCTGAGGTCGTGCGAGATGAAGAGGTAAGTGAGCCCGAGCTGGCGACCGAGATCGACCAGGAGGTCCATGACCCGGGCCTGCACCGAGACGTCGAGGGCCGAGGTCGGCTCGTCGAGGATCAGCAGTTGCGGCGCCACGGCCAGCGCGCGGGCGATGGCGACGCGCTGCTTCTGGCCGCCCGACAGCTCATGCGGGTAGCGCAGCGCAAAATCCGCCGGCAGCTGCACCATCTCGAGCAGCTCGGCGATCCGCCGCTTGTGCTCGCCGACCGGCGTCCCGTGCGCGGCCAGCGGCACGGCGATCGACTGCCCCACGGTGCGACGCGGGTTCAGCGACGAGCCGGGGTTCTGGAACACCATCTGCACCTTGCGGCCATAGGCCCGCGTGCCGGTCTCGCCGATGATGCTGTGGCCATCGAGCCGGATATCGCCGCTGCTCGGTTTGGCAAGCCCCATGATCATCCGCGCGATGGTCGATTTGCCCGAACCGCTCTCGCCCGCAAGGCCATAGACCTTGCCCCTCGGAATCGAGAACGACACGTCGTCGACGGCGCGCACATCGCCGGTCTTGCGACCGAAACCGTTGCGGACCGGGAACAGCTTGGTGAGCCCGGCGATTTCCAGCATCGCGCTCATGCTGCCGCTCCGGCCTTGCCGAAGCCGCTGCCGCCGGTCAGCCGTGGCACGGCAGCGATCAGTGCCTTGGTGTAGTCGTCTCGCGGCGCCTCGAAGAGTTCGGCGGTCGGCCGGTGCTCGACCACTACGCCCTTGTTCATCACGTAGACGTAGTTCGAGGTTTCGCGCACCACGCCGAGGTTATGGGTGATCATCAGCAGGGCGAGGCCACGCTCTTCGACAAGGTCCTTGAGCAGCTTCAGGATCTGCGCCTGCGTGGTGACGTCGAGCGCCGTGCCGGGCTCGTCGGCGATCAGCAGCCTGGGTTCGCTCAAGAGCGCCATGGCGATCAGCACGCGTTGCCGCATGCCGCCCGACAGCATGATCGGGTAGGAGCTGGCAACCCGCTCGGGGTCGCGCATCCGCACCTGGCCGAGCACTTCATACACCCGCGCCATCCGCGCCTTGCGGTCGCGGCTGCGGCCGAGGCGACGGTCGGCATATTTGAGGATAGTGCCCATCTGGTCGGCAATGGTGAAGACCGGGTTGAGCGAACTCATCGGGTCCTGGAACACCATCGACATGGCGGTGCCGCGCAGCTTCAGCCGCTCGCGGTCCGGCATCGTCAGCAGGTCGCGGCCATCATAGAAGATCTCGCCGCCGGTGACCTTGGCCGGCGGGGTGCGCAGCAGCCCCATGATGGCCCGCATCGTCACCGTCTTGCCCGAGCCGCTCTCCCCCACCAGCGCGATCTGCGAGCGGGCCGGCACGTCGAGCGACACGCCCTTCAGCACGGAGTTGGTCTGGCCGTAGGTGGTGAACTGCACGCTGAGATTGCGCACCGAGAGCAGGGCGTCGGCCATCAGCGCACCTCCTGCACGTCGAACAGGTCGCGCAGGCCATCGCCCAGCAGGTTGAAGCCGAGCGCCACGATGAGGATGGCGAAGCCCGGCAGCACCGATTCCCACCAGTAATCGGGCAGGAACGCCGAACCCGAGGCGACCATGGTGCCGAGGTCCGGGGTAGGGGGCTGGATACCGAGCCCGAGAAAGCTCAGCGAGGCGCCAACGAGGATGACGAAGCCCGCATCCAGCGAAGTCTTGACCGCCAGCGCCGAAACGCAGTTGGGCAGGATTTCGCGGAACAGGATGTGGAACTTGCTGGCGCCCAGCGTCTCGGCCGCCTCGACGAACTCCTGCGTGCGCAACTGCCGGGTGATCGAGTAGATCAGCCGCGTGTGCCAGGTCCACCACAGCGCGGCGATCGCCAGCATCGAGTTGATCAGGTCGGGCGACAGCACCGCGGCGACGGCCAGCGCCATCACCAGCGGCGGGATGGCGAGGGCGATGTCGGTCAGGCGCATGATGACCACCTCGACCCAGCCGCCGAAATAGCCCGCCAGGAGGCCCAGCGTCGTCCCCACCGGGATGGCGATGCCGAGCACCACCAGCGCCAGCAGCAGCGAGATCCTGAGCCCGAAGATCACCCGGGTGAAGATGTCGCGCCCGACATTGTCGGTGCCGAACCAGTACTCCGCCGAAGGCGGCAGATGCCGGGCCCGGAAATTGACCACGGCGCCGACATGCTCGGGATGCGGCGTGATCCAGGGCGCCAGCAGCGCTGCGAGGATGGCGAGAATGACGATCGCCGCGCCGATCACCGCCGTCGGGTTGCGCGAGAAGCGATACCAGTTCTGGTAGGCGTTGGAGAGCCGGCGCGGCGGCGTGGTGGGGATGGTTTCGCTGCTCATCAGCGGCTCCCACGGATGCGGACGCGGGGGTCGACGAAGCCGACCAGCACGTCGATGAGCAGATTGACCAGGACGAAGAACACGCCCGAGACCATCACCACGCCCATCACCGCGTTGAGATCCTTCTGCAGGATCGTGCGGATGCCATAGGCCGCCATGCCCGGCCAGGCGAACACCAGTTCGACGACGAAGGCGTTGCCGATCAGCGAGGCGAACTCGAGCCCGAGGATGGTCAGTGGCGGCACGAAGCTGGGGCGCAGCATGTACTTGAACACCCGGATCGGTTCCGGCACGCCGAAGGCACGGCTCGCCTCGATGTAATCCTGGCTCGCCACATCGATCATCGACGAGCGGGTGATGCGGGCAATCTGCCCCATGGTGGCGAGTGCCAGGGCGATGGCAGGCAGCAGCAGGTAGCGCAGCGCCTCGCCGAATACGTCGAGGCGGCCGGCCAGCAGCGAGTCGACGGTCAGTAGGCCAGTGATGCTGGCGACGAATTCCATGTCGTGCGGCAACCGCCCGGTGGTCGGCAGGATATGCAGCACGTAGCCGGCAAGGATCTGCAGCAGCAGCGCTGCAAAGAAACTCGGGGTAACGGCGGAAAAGATGGCCAGCACGCGGACCAGCGTATCGGGCCACTTGTCCTTCCAGCGCGCCGCCGCCACGCCCAGCGGCACGCCGAGCACGAAGGCGAT
>JAEUMC010000402.1 GCA_016793415.1 Devosia sp.
CGGCGACTATCCGGCCGATCTCAATGTCGATGCCATCTCCGGCGACATGCAGATCTCCTCGAGCGAGCCGCTGCTCGAAAAGGTGGATGCGCGCGTCGACACCATCACCGTCGGCTACCCCGATGCCAACGCGGTGGAAGATTGACCGCGACCCCTCGCGCGGCGTAACCATAGCCCGACGTTGGTTCCTCGGACCCGTTCGGGCGAGGGGATCAAAAGGGAACACGGTGCGGCGTACCCATCAGGGACCAAATCCGTGGCTGCCCCCGCAACTGTAAGCGGCGAGTGCCCTCCGATGACCACTGGCGATGCCGGGAAGGTGGGGGGACACGATGACCCGTGAGCCAGGAGACCTGCCAGCGTGCAACCGGGGGATATCCCCATTTCATCCGCACGGAGGGTGCAGGCTTATGAATACTCAGGTCCAGACGGCATCGATATCTGGTCTTTCCGTCTCGCAGCGGCTCATCGCAGGTGTGCTGGCATTGTTTCTCGGCCTCGTCCTCGTTGGCGGTGTCGGTTTTGCCAGCGACATGGCCATTCACAATGGCGCGCACGACACGCGCCATGCGCTTGGCTTCCCCTGCCACTGAGCTAACCCCAGCTCATTGCTCGCGAGACATCGATGAAACTTTTCCAGCGAATCTTCTTCGCTGCGGTCCTTGCCGGACTCGCAGCCGGCTTGGCCATGAGCGCCGTGCAGCAATGGCGGGTCGCGCCGCTGATCCTTGCCGCCGAGGCGTTTGAGAACGCCGAAGCGCCGGCCGTCGCCGAGCACAGCCACGATGCCGGCACCCCCGAGCATGCCCACGAGGCTGCGGCGCCGGCTCACGAGCACGACGAAAACGCCTGGGCGCCGCAGGATGGCGCCGAGCGGATCTTCTACACCGTGCTGGCCAATCTCCTCGGCTCTATCGGCTTCGCCTTCGTGCTCGCTGCGGTCTCCGTGCTCTCGGGCATCGAAATTACTGCCCGCAACGGCGTGATCTGGGGCATCGGTGGCTTCGTGGCGCTGCAACTCGCCCCGGCTTTCGGCCTGCCGCCGGAACTTCCGGGCATGCCCGCCGCCGATCTCGTCCCCCGCCAGGTCTGGTGGGTCGGCACAGCCGTCGCCACCGGGGCCGGCATGCTGGCCATCGCCAAGCTGCGCAACTGGACCGGCATCGTCATCGCCGCCGTGCTGATCCTCGCCCCGCATGTCATCGGCGCGCCGCAACTCAGCGGCGATCACGCCAGCGCCGTCCCCGCCAACCTCGCGACATCGTTTGCTGCGGCCAGCCTTGCCACCGGCGCGCTGTTCTGGCTGCTGGTCGGCCCACTGTTCGGCTGGCTCAACGAGCGCTTCGCCAGATCCCCCGCCTTCGCCCTGAAAGGTGCCCACGCATGAGCACGACCGAGAAGATTCCTGTCACCGTCATCACCGGCTTCCTCGGCGCCGGCAAGACCACTTTGGTCCGGCACCTGCTCGCCCATGCCAGGGGCAAGCGCATCGCGCTGATCATCAACGAGTTCGGCGAACTCGGCGTCGACAAGGAAATCCTCGCCGGCTGCGGCGACGAGACCTGCCGCGAGGAGGACATGATCGAGCTATCGAACGGCTGCATCTGCTGCACCGTCGCCGACGAGTTCATCCCCACCATTCAGGCGCTGCTCGAACGGGAGGATCGCCCCGACCACATCGTCATCGAAACCTCCGGCCTCGCTTTGCCGCAGCCGCTGATCCGCGCCTTCAACTGGCCCGAGATCAAGTCCGAGGTGACCATCGATGGCGTCGTCACTGTCGCCGACGCCGCGGCGCTCAGCGAAGGCCGCTTCGCCAACGACGAACAGGCGGTCGACGCGCTCCGCTCCGCCGACGCCATGCTCGACCACGAAACGCCGCTTGGCGAACTGTTCGAGGATCAGCTGATCGCCGCCGATATGGTGATCCTCAACAAGGCCGACCTCGTCACCGATGCCGAGCTCGACACCATCGAAACCCATCTCAAGGCCGAGATGCGCCCCGGCACCGGCGTCGTCCGCGCCCGCAACGGCCACGTCGATGTCGCGGCGCTGCTCGGCATGGGGCTCTCGACGGAAGACAATCTCGTCGGCCGCGAGAGCCATCACGAGCTGGAGCATGGCGGCGAAGGCCACGAGCACGACGATTTCGACTCGTTCTCGGTCACGCTCGATGGCGTCACCAGCAAGGTTCACCTGCTGGCGACGATCGAGGCAACCATCCGCGCCCACGACGTGCTCCGCCTCAAGGGCTTTGCGGCGCTGCCCGGCGCTCCGGCTCGCCTCGCCATCCAGGCGGTCGGCCCGCGCGTCACCGCCTATTTCGACCGGCCATGGAAGCCCGGCGAAGCGCGCCAGACCGCGCTGGTGGTCATCGGCGAGAGCCCGCTAAACCGCGCCGACATCACCGCAAGCCTCGAGCAGGCGGTGATGGCCGCCGCCTAATGCACCTTCTCGCGGCGCAAGCCGGAGCGCTGCAGCAGGAGGGCGAGGCCATCGACCTCGCCCAGACGCCGGCGCCGATCGTCTTCGCTTCTGCCGCCGACAGCGAGCTGCTGATGCTGGCCGGCGCCGCCGATCGTGCCGGCACGTCCGAGTTGCGCCTCGCTAACCTGCTGCGGCTCAGTCACAACCTCTCGGTCGACCTGTGGCTCGACCAGACCGTGCAGCATGCCCGGCTGGTGGTGGTGCGTCTGCTCGGCGGCCCGGCCTACTGGCAGTATGGCGTCGATGAGCTGACGGCGCTGGCATTGAGCGGCAAGATTCAGCTGGCGCTGCTTCCGGGCGACGCCAACCCCGATCCGATCCTGCAAGCACGCTCGACCATCCATCCTGACGACTGGACCGGGCTCCACAGCCTGTTCACCGCCGGCGGCCCCGCTAATGCCGACGCTTTGCTGGCGGCGTTCGCACGGCTGGCACGGTCGTCTCCCTCCCCCTCGCGGGGAGGGACCGGGGGTGGGGGGAGCCCCGCGCTCGACCCCGGCAGTTCAGCGCCCAAACCCTTCCACCGTTTCGGCCTCTGGCACCCCACCCATGGCATGCTCGATGCGCTGCCCGCCTCACCGCATCCGAACGTGCCGATCCTGTTCTATCGCGCTGCTCTCGAGGGCGCCGGCACTGCAACGCTCGAAGCGCTGATCGCCGCCCTCGAAGCCCACGCGCTCAACCCGGTTCCGATCGTCGTCTCGACGTTGAAGGAAGGCGCCTGCATCCGCTTCGTGCAATCGGCCTTCGCCGCCTACCCGCCCAGCGCCATCCTCAACCTCACCGGTTTTGCCCTTGGTCTCGATGGCCTCGACGTGAAGCAGAACCCCTTTGCCGGCACCGACGCGCCGGTGCTCCAGTTGCTGCAGGGCGGCCGTCCGGAGGCGCAGTGGGCCGCCGATATCCAGGGTCTGACGGCCAAGGATCTTGCCATGCAGGTGGTGCTCCCCGAG
>JAEUMC010000420.1 GCA_016793415.1 Devosia sp.
GCCCGACGGCCAGCCAGCCGAGTTGCAGCACAATGATCGAAGTCACCGAGCCCTCCGGGGACGGGTCGTACCCGCGGCCGCCTAGCGAATCCGCCGACGGCTGTCCGCGACGAAAGCCGCGCAGTCTGTCGAGCCACATCATGAGGGAGGAGAGTTTGGCGCGCCCAAGGGGAATCGAACCCCTGTTCCCGCCGTGAGAGGGCGGTGTCCTGACCGCTAGACGATGGGCGCGGAGGAACTCTGTTATCGGCGATGAGCGCCGTACCGTCAACCACCGGCCCATGAGGGGAAAGTGGCGCGCCCTAGGGGAGTCGAACCCCTCTCTGCACCGTGAAAGGGTGCCGTCCTAACCGATAGACGAAGGGCGCCGCGGTGGCGTCCGTATAGGGAGGTTCATTCGGGCTGGCAAGGGTGTTTTTCGCAGAACCCGTTGCTAATTCCAGCCCCTGTGGAGCAATCAGCAGCCCGAGAAGGTAACGGGCTTCTTCCAGCCGCGCGGCCGGTCGCGTACGTCGACATGGATGAAGCCGCGGCCCGGATAGC
This sequence comes from Devosia sp., assembly GCA_016793415.1. Lineage (GTDB taxonomy): Bacteria > Pseudomonadota > Alphaproteobacteria > Rhizobiales > Devosiaceae > Devosia_A. Next base: position 544 of record JAEUMC010000420.1, read on the forward strand.
AGCCGAGGCCGCCGACCTGCTCGTTGCGCATGGCGAAGGCGACGAGCTGGCCCTTGGAAACACCGGGGATGAAGAAGTCCACCGCCATGCAGCGCATGTGGTAGCTCGAATCCTCGCCGCCGCCGATGATGTTGCGGATCGGGTCGCGGTATTGCGAGTTGACGACGATCTTCTTGCCGAAGCGGCGCTCGAACGAAGCAATCACCGAGCGCAGCTTGGGCGAGACGCAGGAATTGTCGACGTCCTCGGACGACAGGAACATGCCGGCCCGCTGCACGTAGCCGCTGTAGGAGGCGCCGCCACCGCCGCCCAGAAAGAAGCAGCCGCTCAGCAGCAGGGCGCTTGCGAGCGCCGCAATAAGTCGGATCATTCGTCACTTCCCATGCCGCCAGCGGGCGGTAGCAGAACGCCGGCCCTTGCCCGGCCGGCGCTCGCGAGGAAGCTACAAAGTCTTGGCTAACCGCCCGCTAAGCCGATTGGTTAGCGGCGGGTTACCTCAAGGGGCCCGGAACGGGACCCGGAACCGACTACCAGGCGCCGGTGTTCGGCATCGACAGCCACGGCTCGGCCGGGGCGAGGGCGGCGCCCTCCTGCAGGATCTCCACCGAGACGTTGTCCGGCGAGCGCACGAAGGCCATGCGGCCATCGCGGGGCGGCCGGTTGATGGTGTAGCCGAGCTTCTGCATGTGGGCGCAGAACTCGTAGATGTTGGCGACCTCGTAGGCGAGGTGGCCGAAATTGCGGCCGCCGGTATAGACCTCGGGGTCCCAGTTGTAGGTGAGCTCGACCGGCGTCTCGTGCTGGCCCTTGGCGGCGAGGAAGATCAGCGTATAGCGGCCCTTCTCGTTCTCGGTGCGCCGGATCTCCTCGAGCCCCAGCCCGTCGCGATAGAACTTCAAGCTGGCATCGATGTCGGTGATCCGCACCATGGTGTGGAGATATTTCACGTCTCGGTCCTCCGGTAGAATGGCGGCCTACAACAGCTGGCTCCCTGCATCAAGTTGGACGCTAGTCGCGCCAGCCGGCATCTGCAGGTGCTGAAGCGCTTGCGAAAAACTCCTGACAAAATCGTAAACGCTTCTTAACTTCCCGTGCTGAATCGGACACAGTACTCACATTGTGGCGTACCCCGATCAGCGGCGGGGTGAGTACGAAAAGGCTTGAGGCATGGGGGCCAAGTTTACAGCCGACGGCGACGAACCCGGGTTCCGGTCCGACGAGACTGGCCCGCTCGGGCAGCACCCGGCATCCGACCACGGCGGCGACGCCAATCTCGATGTCATCGAGGTGGTCGGGTCGATCAAGTGGTTCGACGTTTCCAAGGGTTTCGGTTTCATCGTCCCCGATGATGGCCGCCCTGATGTTCTCCTGCATGTGACCTGCCTCAGGCGTGACGGCTACCAGACCGCCTACGAAGGCTCGCGCATCGTCGTCGAGGCCTTGGCGCGTCCTGGCGGGCTGCAGGCGTTCCGCATCCTGTCGATGGACGATTCGACCGCCAAGCATCCGGCTCAGATGCCGGCGCCGCGGACGCACGTCACGGTGGAGCCGACCAGCCGGCTCGAACGCCTCGAGGTGAAGTGGTTCAACCGCATCCGCGGCTTCGGCTTCCTCTCTGCCGGCGACGGTGCTCCGGATATCTTCGTCCATATGGAAACGCTGCGCCGCTTCGGCATCACCGAGCTGCGCCCCGGCCAGCACGTCCTGGTGCGCTACGGGCAGGGCCCCAAGGGCCTGATGGTCGCCGAGATCCGCCCCGACGGTTGGGGCGACGCCCCGTCCTCGCACTGATCCTGTAGCCCCTGGCCTCTCCGGGCGGTCGAGCAATCGTGCCCTCCAGGACCCCCTCTCTTGCAAAATCTAAGGCTTAGCCAAACGGCTAAACCTAAGATTTTGCTTTCTCCCCCGCCAAGGGGGAGATGATCCGTGCCTTCCACTTGCATCAGTCTTGCAGTCGGGACTCTCCCCCCTTGGCGGGGGAGAAAGCGAAAACTTGGGCTTAGCGCAGCTAAGTCCTTAGTTTTCGCAAGAGAGGGGGGCGCGGGGAGCCACCGGCGCCATTCCTTATTCAGCCGTTCCCCACATGCGATAGCCGCGCCTGAAGGGAGCGCCGAGGCGCCGCGCCTCGGTTGCAACGTTGTTTCCGAACTCGGGCTGCCGCGCTAAGGTGCCGATAATCTGCACCTAACCCCCCATGCTCTCCATGACCATCTTCCGGGCCTTGCACGGCGCGTTTCTCGCCTTCCTGCTCCTGACGTTGACCGCCTGCGCCTCCGATGACCGGCTGGTGATCGAGTCGCGCAACGGCAACCACCCCTTCACCGTCGAAGTGGTCGATACGCCCGAGTCCCGGGCCAAGGGCCTGATGTACCGGGAATCTCTCGCGCCCGACGCGGGCATGCTGTTCGACTTCAAGGAGAGCCGCGAGGTCAGCTTCTGGATGAGCAACACGTTGATCCCGCTCGATATGGTGTTCATCACCGCCGAAGGGCTGGTCGCCAACATCCACGCCAATGCCCGGCCGCTCGACCTGACCTCGATCCCCTCCGATGGCCCGGTGATGTTCGTGCTCGAAATCCCCGGCGGCCGCGCCAAGGAACTCGGCCTCGCGCCCGGCGATCGCGTCGTGCACGACCGCATCAAGAACGGCGCTACAGCCGGCTGATCACCATGCAGTCGAGCACTGCCACGAGGTGGAGGCTCGCCCCGGCGACGACGAAGCCGTGCCACACCGCGTTGTGGAAGGTGAGCCGCTCCCACAGGTGGAAGATCAACCCGACGCTGTAGCAGAGCCCGCCCGCCACCAGTAGCCACAGCGCCGCGCCCGGCAGGTGCGAGGCCAGCGCCTGGAACACGAACACGCCGCTCCAGCCGATGCCGAGATAGAGCACGATCGCGCCGCGCCCGAAGCGGTGCGGCACGAACAGTTTCAGCGCCATGCCGGTGAGCGCCGCTCCCCAGATCAACAGCCCGATCAGGATGCTCGAGGGCGTCGCACCGAGCAGCACCAGGAACGGCGTGTAGGTGCCGGCGATGAACAGGAAGATCGCTGCCTGGTCGAGCCGCGCCAGGGTACGCTTGGCAGGGGAGGTGATCGGGCAGAGGTTGAAGGCGAGCGAGATGCTGAGCACCAGCAACAGGCTTCCGACATAGAGCGCCAGCGCCGGCAACTCGCTGGGCGCCGTTTCGTAACCGGCGAAGGCCAGCAGCACCGCCCCCAGCGCCACCGCCACGACGATGCCGATACCATGCACCACCCCGTCGGCGATCAGCTCGGGCAGGGTGAAGGGGCGGCCCCGGGTCCACCAGGTGCGGGTGATCGTCGTCTCGGTCGTCACGGCGCGTCTCTTGCAAAGAAATAAGCTGTGACAATCCCGTCATCGGACTGTCACAGTCAACCCATTCCGCTCCCACAGCGCTTGACACGTAACGCAGTTGTTACAACTGTCCGCGCATTCCATTGTTTCGGAAGACGAAATGAGTCTCGCCGACCTCTATTCCGCCCTCGCCGATCCCACTCGCCTGCGGGTGCTCGAGCTGCTGCACGACAAGGCCCGCCCGGTGCACGAACTGGCGGCCGCCTTCGACATCAGCCGCCCGGCCATCTCCCGGCACCTCAGGGTGCTGAAGGAAGCCGGCCTGGTGCAGGAAGTGAAGCAGGGGCGCGAGAACCTCTACTCGTTCCAGCGCGATGAGCTGAAGCCCGGCATCGCCTGGCTCAACGAGCACCAGAAGAAGCCGGGCAGGGGGAAGAAGGCCGCAGCCGTCGAGGTCGCCGTGGTTGTCGAGGTGCCCACCGCGGTTGACCTTCCACCAGTGCTCGCCGAACCGATTATCGTACCCGAACCGATGCCGGCACCGCAGCCGATAGCTGCAGCTTCCGAGCCCGTGCCAGAGCCCGTCGCGGCCGCCGCCGCGGACGCCGGCGCCGCAGATCCCGAGCCGATCATCATTGCCAAGCCCAAGGCGCCGGCCAAACCGCGCGTCGCCAAGCCCAGGGTGGAAGCCGAACCGGTCGCGCCGCCGCCACCCAAGCAGACCCCGCAGCTGTCGTTCTTCGATCTCTAGGTGGGACGGGGCTCACACCCGGCCATCGGCTCGAGCCCGAGCCGTTCCTCCACCGACGTCATTTCCGCCGACGTGGGATGCTGCAACGCCGGTGGAGGTTGAGGGAGGGCACTGGGTCCACCGCCTCGCGGTGGAGACGTCGGCGCGTAGGCGGAAACCCCGCAGGATGACGGGGGTCACGCCCCCTTACGGCCCCGGCAGTAGTTCGTCGATGCGCCCGGTCAGGTAATATCCAAGCAGCCCGGTCCATTCGCGCAGTGCGATGGTGCTGACAAAGATGTTCTCGGGTGACTGGTCCGGCTTGATCCGCACCCCCTCGGCGCCGCTTGCCAGGTAGTCGGCCGGCCACGGAGTGACGGCGAAGTCGGCCTTGCGGAACAGTCCCACGGCGCGGGGCATGTGAAACGCCGAGGTGACCAGCAGCCAGGTCTGGTTCCCGGTGGCTCCCGCCAGTTGCCTCGCGAACAGCGCGTTCTCTTCGGTGTTGCGCGATTGGTCGTCGGTCAGGATACGCTCGGGCGCAATGCCGAAGGCTTCGAAGAAGCGCTTGCCCGCCAGCGCCTCGGGCTCCTGCTGCACCAGTGCGGCCATGCCACCGGCAATGACGATCCTGGCGTTGGGATGCCTGAGCGCCAGCCGCAACGCTTCGACGAAGCGATCGCCCGAGCGGTTGAGCTCAAAGCCGCCGCGCACCGAGTTCACCTCGCCATCCATGCCGCCGCCCAGCACCACGATGCCGTCGACCTCAACCGGCTCGGGCGGCCGTTCGAAGCGCTGCTCGAGCGGCGTGATCAGCACGTAACCGAAAGTGGTGAAGCCACACAGGAACAGCATCAGCAACGCCAGCCCGATCAGGCCGCGGGAGATCCATCGCCGCCTGAGCCAGCTCAGCGCCAACCCGGCCACCAGCAGCAACACGATCAGCGACAGCGGCTGCACCAGCAGCCAGAAGATCCGCGTGAGATAGGGGAACAGGGCAGGGTCCTCCCGTGGCGCGCGTCCGGCGCCGGGGCGCTGCGCGCGGAAGGCTTTGGATTGGTGACCTCGGCAGGATTCGAACCTGCGACCAACAGCTTAGAAGGCTGCTGCTCTATCCCCTGAGCTACGAGGCCGTGGCGCGGGTGTAGCGCAATCGGGGCGGAATGTCAGGCCTTGGCTTTTCTTGCCATCCGCGGCGGCCGCCATCGCCGGCCCGATCAGGCGATCGGTACATGCCTGAGACCTCTCAGCAGTACCCGACATATCATTTCGTATTGAGAAACAAAGCGATACCGACCTTGGTCGGGATTGTGGCAGTGTCGGGCATGGC
>JAEUMC010000427.1 GCA_016793415.1 Devosia sp.
TGCGCGCCGCAGATCAGCATGACGATACGGTCGATGCCGAAGGCGGCGCCGCCATGCGGCGGGGCGCCGTACTGGAAGGCGAGGTAGAGGCCGCCGAACTGCTCCTCGACCTCGGTGCGCGACTTGCCGGTCAGCTCGAACGCCTTGACCATGGTCTCGGGCAGCTGATTACGGATCGAACCCGAGGCGATCTCGAAGCCGTTGCACACCGCGTCATACTGGAACGCCTTGATGGTGAGCGGATCCTGGGTGTTCAGGGCCTCGATACCGCCCTGCGGCATCGAGAACGGGTTGTGCGCGAAGTCGAGGCGCTTTTCTTCCTCGCTCCACTCGTAGAACGGGAAATCCACAATCCAGCACAGCTTGAACTGGTCGAGCTGAGTGAGGTTGAGGTCGAGCCCGATCTTCACCCGCGCTTCGCCGGCGACCTTGTACATCTTGTCCGGCCGGCCGAGCACGAAGAACACGGCGTCGCCATCGGCAAGCCCGAGCTGGGTGCGGATGGCCGCAGTGCGCTCTTCGCCGATGTTCTTGGCCACCGGGCCGGAACCCGCGCCATCCTTGAAGAAGATATAGCCGAGGCCCGGCTGGCCCTGGCTCTGGGCCCAGGCGTTCATACGATCGCAGAAGGCGCGGCTGCCACCGGTCTTGGCCGGGATAGCCCAGACTTCGACCTTGGCGTCGCTGGCGATCTGGTTGGCGAACACGCCGAAGCCGGAGCCGCGGAAATGCTCGGTGACTTCCTGCATCTCGATCGGGTTGCGCAGGTCCGGCTTGTCGGAACCGTACTTGCGCACGGCCGTGTCGTACGGGATGCGCGGCCAGTCCCTGGTCACCGGCTTGCCGTCGGCGAACTCCTCGAACAGCCCGGTGATAACAGGCTGCATGGTGTCCCAGATTTCTTCCTGGGTAACGAAACTCATCTCGAGGTCGAGCTGGTAGAACTCGCCCGGCAGGCGGTCAGCGCGCGGGTCTTCGTCGCGGAAGCACGGCGCGATCTGGAAGTAGCGGTCGAAGCCAGCCACCATCAGCAGCTGCTTGTACTGCTGCGGCGCCTGCGGCAGGGCGAAGAACTTGCCGGGGTGGATGCGGCTGGGCACCAGGAAGTCGCGGGCGCCTTCCGGCGACGACGCAGTGAGGATCGGCGTCGAATACTCGGCAAAGCCGATATCGCCCATGCGGCGGCGCATCGACGAGATCACCTTGGTGCGCTTGACGATGTTGGCATGCAGCGTCTCGCGGCGCAGGTCGAGGAAGCGGTACTTGAGCCGGATGTCCTCGGGATAATCCGGCTCGGCGAACACCGGCAGCGGTAGCTCGGTGGCTTCGCTGAGCACTTCGAGCTCGCGGATGAACACTTCGATCTCGCCGGTCGGCTGCTTGGCGTTGACCGTCTCGGGCGTGCGCTGCTTCACCTCGCCGTCGACGCGGATCACCCACTCGGAGCGCACCGTCTCGGCCAGCTTGAACGCCTTGGAATCGGGATCGACCACCAGCTGCGTCAACCCATAGTGGTCGCGCAGGTCGATGAACAGCAGGCCGCCGTGATCGCGGACGCGATGCACCCAGCCACTGAGCCGCACATTATTGCCCACGTCACCCTGACGAAGGGCGGCGCAGGTGTGGGTGCGATAGCGGTGCATTTCACTCATCTCTTGTCTCTGAGGCAGGCGGATTCCGGGGCCGGACAAGCGCATGCGAGGGCGCAATTGTCAAGTTGAGCCGACCCGGTGCGAGCCAGCCGAAACCGCCGATCGGCGGAATCGCGCACCGATCGACAGTGACTTATTCGCCACTCTTTGCTCGCCATTCGCGTCCCCCACTGTTATTCAGGTTCAAAAGCCTTGTGACGAAAGAGTCTTGATGGAGCTCATTACTTCGACCGACGTGCTCGCCGCCTTCTCCAAGCGGGCCGCCGGTTATGATTTCGTGACGGTCGATACCGAGTTCCTGCGCGAAACGACCTACTGGCCGAAGCTCTGCCTCCTGCAAGCGGCCACCCGAGACGAAGCGGTCCTGATCGACCCGCTCGCCCCCGGCCTCGATTTGTCGCCGTTCTTCAAGCTCCTTGCCAATGACAAGGTCCGCAAGGTCTTCCACGCTGCCAGGCAGGACATCGAGATCTTCGTCAAGCTGACCGGCAAGGTGCCGGCCAATATCTTCGATACCCAGGTGGCCGCGTCCGTCTGCGGCTTCGGCGACAGCGTCAGCTACGACAACCTGGTGCGCTCGATCACCAAGGTCGAGCTCGACAAATCCTCGCGCTTCACCGACTGGTCGGCCCGCCCGCTCACCGAAAAGCAGAAGGTCTACGCCCTCGCCGACGTCACGCACCTGCGCGACGTCTACGCAGCGCTGGTCAAGCAGGTCGACGACACCGGCCGCTGGGACTGGGTGGAAGACGAACTGGCCGTGCTCGAGTCGATCCATACCTACGTGGTGCAGCCCGAGCATGCCTGGGAGCGGCTCAAGGCCCGTCTCGCCAAGCCGCGCGACGTCGCGGCGCTGAAGGCGCTGGCCGCCTGGCGCGAACAGCGCGCCCAGGATACCGACCAGCCGCGCAGCCGCATCCTCAAGGACGACGCGCTGATCGAGCTCGCCATGCAGCGTCCGCTCAATCCCGAGAGCTTCGACAAGCTGCGCGCCGTGCAGCGCGGCTACGGCCGCTCGTCGGCCGCAGCCGAGATCGTCTCGATCCTCAAGGACGTCGAGGCGCTGCCCAAATCGGATCTGCCCAAGCTGCCCGACCGCCACCGCGGCCCCTCGCCCAAGGGCGCTGTCGGCGACCTGCTGCGCGTGCTGCTGAAATCGGTAGCCGAAGACAATGGCGTCGCCTCGCGCATCATCGCCACCTCCGACGACATCGACGCCCTGGTCCTCGACGACGATGCGGATGTGCCGGCACTGAAGGGCTGGCGGCGGAAGCTGTTCGGCGACAAGGCACTTGCCATCAAGCATGGCAAGCTGGGCCTCGCGGCGAGCAAGAAGGGCGTCATCGAGATCGAGATCATCGACGACGACGAAGAGTAGGGCCGCGCCCTACTCCGCCACCACGTCCGTCAGCTTGATGCCAACCTGTCCTGCCAGCTGGTCCAGCCGGCCACGCAGATGCTCACCATCAAGGAACGCCAGGTCCGACGGCAGCTGCAGTTTCAGGATGCCCTTGTCGATGAAGAAGCCGACCCGTGGCAGCACCCCGGGCATGGCCGCCGACATCGGATAGGCGACGCGGAACGCCGCCCCGAGCAGGCGAGCGCGAGCACTCATGGTCGGGCCGGACAGCGCCAAGAGGTTCTGGCTCATCGATTTCTGCTTCAGGCCCATGTAGCGGACGGCGAGAACCTCGGCGAGGAAGGCACGGCCCGGGTGATCGACGCCGGTCGCCGAGCCGTAGGCGACCATGTCGACCGCCTGCTCGCCGCGATAATCCGGGTGCCCGCGCCAGCCGATATCGGCGAGATAGCACGCGACCTTGCGCAGCCGGGTCTCCTCGGCCGTCTCGGTGATCCCGAGCGTGGTCAGGAGCTCCGCGGTGAAATCGATCAGGTCCTCGGCATGCGCCGGCGAGCGGGAGCGCAGTACGCTCATCTGCTCGGCGGTCTGCATCAGCGGATCGACCGCGCGCTCGTCGTCATCGAGCAGGCCGTAGAGATAGCCTTCGCGCACGCCCAGCGCCGAAAACACCACCGTGTCGAACTTGCCCGCCTTCAGCACCTCGATCAGCACCGCGGCGCCATAGGGCACGAGATCGCGGCGGCCTGAGCTTACATGCTCCGAGCCGGTATAGGGCTTGTTGGCCGCCGTTGCCGTGACGATGTCCTCGCACAGCTTCAGCATGTCGCTGGCTTTGACCGAGTAATGCTGCACCATGTGCAGCGGGTAGTCGCGCAGCACCTGATGCACCTTGGCGAGCGAACGCCAGGTGCCGCCGATGGCGCAGAACGCGCCGCCCGCCCCGTCGATGAGCTTTGACTTCTTCAGTCGCTTGTTGGCGATCGCCTGCGCCTTGGCAGGCGAGACATCGGAATCGTCCTGCAGCCGGATCACCCCGAGCTCGTGCGTCTCGCCGGTGGAATCGGTGCCGCCAGCAATCGAAGAAAGCTCGAGGCTGCCGCCGCCGAGGTCCCCGACGACGCCCACAAAGCCGGGCATGCCGGAGAGCGCGCCGAGCGCTGCGAAATGTGCCTCTTCGGCACCCGAGAGCACGGTGACCTTGGCCCCCATGATCTCCTCGACCGCGTCGACGAAGGCCTTGGAGTTGGAGGCTTCGCGCACCGCCGAGGTGGCAAGGATATGCGTCGTGCCCACCCGCATCAGCTTCGACACCAGCGCGAAACGTTGGATCGCCGTCAGGGCGCGGTCGATGTTCTCGTAGGCGATCTTGCCGGTCTGGGCGAGGCCGCGGCCAAGCGCACA
>JAEUMC010000435.1 GCA_016793415.1 Devosia sp.
GGGAGGGATCAAGGGTGGGGGTCAGCCCGCACCGGCCCTTCGGTGAGCCCTACTCCAGCCGCTCGCCCGGATAGAGCCGCTCGATCACCTTGCGCGTCTCGGCCTCGGTGTACCCGGCCAGCGTCCCCTGCGGCTCGACCAGCCACAGCATGCAGGCGCCCTGGATCACCATCTGGATCAGCGCCGCCGACTCCGCCCGGTCGGGCGTCTCCGGCAGCCGCTCGACGATTGCCTGCCGCACCAGCCGGTTGCGCTCGCGCGCCAGGCGGTTCAGCGCGGGATCGTTGATGTCGTCCCAGGCGAGCAGCAGGTAGCCGGCAAAACCCTCGCCCGAGCCCATGCCGCCGATCAGGTCGCGCAGCATGTGCCAGAGCGGGACCAGTCCCTGCTCCCTGGGCGCGGCGGCAAAGTAGTCGCGCACCTCCTGGGTCGAGCGCTCGAGGGTTTTGAGGTGCAGCGTGCGCTTGTCGGTGAAGCGCTGGATCAGCGCGGCGCGGCTCAGCCCGACGGCTGCAGCGACATCGGAAAGGGTGAAGCGCTCCGGCCCCAGCCGCAGCATGGCGGCATGCGTGGCATCGAGCACCTGATCGTCGGAGACAAGTTTGGGGCGTGGCATAGGTCACTGATAACCGCCACGGCGGTTATCAGGAAGTGATCCCGTAGCGCCGCGCCATCTTGCTGATATTGGTGACCACCCGGCTCCTGAGCTCGGGCGGCCCCAGCACTTCGACCTCGTCACCGATCTTGGTGAACTCGTGGCTGGCCCAGCCGACCTCTTCGATCGGCACGTCGAGTTCGCACCAGCCATCGGCATCCGGCGTCACGCTCAGCGCCTCGACGGCGCGGCGCACCGTGTCGCTCAAATCCCGGAGCTTGCGCAACCCGGTTGCGGTGGCCCGCACATGGGCGGTGCCGACATAGATGTCGCGTTCGAACTGCTTGGTCGCCTCCTGCCAGTATGACGGGAGATCAAAATCCTTGGGCCGGACAAAAGTCTGGCCGGTAGGGCCGAGCGCCTGGATCTGCGACAGCCGATAGGTGCGGCTATTGCCGTCGCGCTGCGCCACGACGTACCAGACGCCGCCCTTCAGGACGAGGCCGAGCGGCTCGATCACCCGGTCCTTCACGTCCTTCCAGCTCTCGTAGCGGATGGCGATGCGGGTTTCGCTCCACACTGCCTCGGCCACCAGCTTCAGGAATTCCGGCTTGTGGCCAGGCTGGAACCAGCCGCGCGGATCGAGATGGAAGCGCGAGCTCATCCGCCGCGCTTCGGCCTGCCAGTCCGACGGCAGCGCGGCGAGCAGCTTCAGCTCGGCCTGCGCCGCTTCCTCCCCGAGCCCGAGTTCCCCGGCCGGGCCGGGCAGGCCGGAGAAGAACAGCGCCCGGGCTTCCGGCGCGGTCAGCCCGTTGAGCCGGGTCTTCCAGCCATCGAGCAGGGCGAAGCCGCCATTGCGGCCGGTCTCGGCATAGACCGGCACCCCGGCGGCGCTCAGCTGATCGATGTCGCGATAGACGGTGCGGACCGAGACCTCGAGCTCCTCGGCCAGCGTCTCGGCACTGGTCCGCCCCCGGGTCTGGAGGATCATCAGAATGGTGAGGAGGCGACTGGCACGCATGAATTCTTCTCTACACCAGCAACCCTGACAGCGGGTGTCAGTCTTAGCGGCATAGAGTCGTTTCGTGAAGATTCAGGAGAGGCGAAAATGGCTTAT
>JAEUMC010000457.1 GCA_016793415.1 Devosia sp.
CTTCGAGACCTACGTGATCGAGGACGCCTGCCGCGCCATCGACACGTCGGGATCGCTGGCCCAGGCCTGGGCCGACATGCACGCCGCCGGCGTCAAGCGGATCGTCGCCGGGGATATTGCCTGAGGAAGAGATGCTGCGGCGCACGCTTGGGGGATTGCTGATCGGGCTAGTCGCCCTGCCGGCCGCGGCGGGTGAACCCTCGGCCGCCGCCGACCGGCTGCTCTGGTGCGGCAGCGCCTTCTACTGGCTCTCCACCGACGCCTACGATTCGGGCAACGACGCCGAGGGCGATCAGTACGGCGCCTGGTCCGACGACCTCGCCAGCCGCGCCGACATGATGCTGGAAGCCGAAGGCAACGACGACGTGGCCATCACCGCGCTGCGCGACGCCTATGACAGCCGCGTGGTCGACGAGATGGGCAAGCCCGGCGCCAAGTATGATGTGACGACCTGCCCGGACCTGGTGGTGTCGGCGGCGAACTAGGCTGCAGCGCCGGGGCAGGGCACTGATCACCTCTCCCTTGGGGGAGAGGTCGGCGCGCAGCGCCGGGTGAGGGGGCCTTTCCTCTATCCGGCGTTTGCGGCAAGGCCCCCTCACCCTGACCCTCTCCCCCAAAGGGAGAGGGGACGATGGGGCGCCGCCAGCGTTCACACCATTGCCGCGCAGACGCACACCTGCCGATGGCTTGCTGCCGTCAGCGGGCCGCGGTCGAAATCGCCGAACCGCTCGAGCAGTCGCAACCCGCCTGCCTCGAGCAGCAGCGGCAGTTCCTGCGGGAAAATCTGGCGCAGCTCCAGCGGGGTGTGTCGGAAGTCGTTGTGCTCGGCGGTCGACCAGTACCAGTCGGTTCGCATCACCTGGCTGATCGGATCCGAGTTGGCGGCGATGACGATGGCGTCGAATCGCCGCCCGAGCACAAAATCCCGCATGTCGAGCGTAACGAACTCGGCTGAAACGCCCCGCTCCGCAGCAGCCGCCCGAGCCCGCGCCAGCATGGGTTGAGAGAGGTCGCCGCCGATCACCAGCGCCCCGCTTGCCGCCAGCGGCACGGTGAAGCGGCCCGAGCCGCAGGCCAGCTCGAGCACCCGCCGGCCCGGCCCGCCCGCCGCCTCGACGTAGAAGCGCTCCATCGCCGCATCTGCCGGCGCCACCAGGTCATAGAGCTCAGGGTCGTCATAGAGGCTCTGCATCGCGCCCTCCGTGCTGGGCGAAAGAAAAAGGGCGCCGGAGCGCCCTTCGAGAGATCACCGTCGTCGGCGAGCTCAGACGCTCTTGTCGATCGTGCCTTCGGCCGGGGCGCCATTGGCGCCGCCGCCCTTGGCCACGCCCACCATGGCCGGACGCAGCACGCGGTCGCCGATGGCAAACCCCGCCTGCACCACCTGCACCACGGTGCCTTCCGGACGCGACGGGTCGGGAACCTCGAACATCGCCTGGTGCTTGTGCGGATCGAACTTCTGGCCTTCCGCCTCGATCGGCTTGACGCCGTGCTTGGCCAGGAGCCGCTGCATTTCGCGCTCGGTCATCTCGATGCCCTCGATCAGCGACTTGGTGGTCGCGTCGGAGCTGTCGCGCGCCTCGGCCGGCAGCACCATCAGGGCGCGGCTCAGCGAATCGGTGGCGGTCAACATGTCGCGGGCAAAGCCGGCGATGGCATAGGACCGGGTATCGGAAATCTCGCGCTCGGTGCGTTTGCGCAGGTTTTCCATCTCGGCGATGGTGCGCAGCAGCTTGTCGCGCAGGTCGCCATTCTCGGCCTTGAGGGCCTCGATCGGATCGGGCGTCGCCGCCGGCTCGGCGGTCTTCTGCTCTGTACTGGCGCCCGTGGCCTCGGTCGCAGCGGCGGCCTTGTCGTCCTCGGGCTTGTTCGTATCGTCGTTCATTGGGACCTTGGGATGTGTCGCTGATCGCGTTTGCCCCGCATATCGGCCAATGAGCGATAAGATTCAAGCCTCGGAAAGGTTCCGGAGGCCTTGGGCTCAGCCTTTGCGGGCCATCATCGCCGAGACGACATTGGCGGTGTAGTCGACCACCGGCACGATGCGGGCATAGTTCAGCCGGGTCGGCCCGATCACGCCAAGCACCCCGACCACCTTCTGGTTGGCGTCCTTGTAGGGGCTGAGGATCACCGACGAGCCGGACAGCGAGAACAGCTTGTTCTCCGAGCCGATGAAGATCTTCACCCCCTGCGCCGTTTCGGTGTCGCCGAGCAGCTCGATCAGCCCGTCGCGGCTTTCCAGTTCGTCGAACAGCTGCCGTACCCGGCTCAGCTCCTCGGACGCCATGGTGTCGTTGATCAGGTTGGCGCGACCCCGTACGATCACCGTCGGTGGGGAGGCGCTGCCGGAGCCGGAAAGCGTCGCGAGCCCGGCATCCACCAGCTTGTGCGTCAGCTCGTCGAGCTCATGCACCGTCGCTTCGCGCTGCGCCTGCAGGGCCTTGCGCGTCTCGTTCAAGGTCTTGCCCACCGCGAAATGCGCCAGGTAGTTCGAGGCCTGGGTGAGGGCGCTGGCCGTCAGGCCCGGCGGCAACGGCAGCACGCGGTTTTCCACCGAGCCGTCCTCGCCCACCAGCACCACCATGGCGCGCTCGGCATCGAGCCGGATGAACTCGATGTGCTTCAGCACCAGGTCGGATTTCTGCGCGATCACCACGCCGGCGCCATGGCTGAGCCCGCTCAGCAGCTGGCTCGCTTCGGTCAAGAGGTCCTCGACCTGCCCGTGCACCGCCGGCCCCTGGATCTGCTTGGCGATCGCCGCCTTCTCGTCCTCGTTGACGGCACCCACTTCCAGCATGGCGTCGACGAAGAACCTGAGGCCCTGCTGCGTCGGCAGCCGGCCGGCCGAGGTATGCGGCGAGGCAATCAGCCCCAGGTCCTCGAGATCGGCCATCACGTTGCGCACCGATGCCGGGCTTAAGCCCACGCTCAGCATCCGCGCCAGGTCGCGTGAAGCCACTGGCGTACCGGTGTCGAGATAGCGCTCCACCAGCTTGCGGAAGATGTCCTGGCTGCGGGCGTTGAGCACCGCGAGTACGTCTTCGGGAGCTTTTGTGCGATTGGCCATGTTCACCATTTAGGCGGAAAGGCTTGTGCCGCCAAGTTGCCGCTGCTTGTTCGAGGGGGCGGTCAGGGTTAAGAGGCGGTTAACAGCATTTCCAAGAACGAGTGATTTGATCATATGCGGCCCTCCGGACGCCAGCCAGACCAGATGCGGGCCGTGACGCTCGAACGCAATGTCGCTCCCAAGGCCGAAGGCAGCTGCCTCGTCAGCTTCGGTTCGACCAAGGTGTTCGTCACCGCCTCGGTCGAGACCACACTCCCTTCCTGGCGCCGCAGCTCGGGCATGGGCTGGGTCACCGCCGAATACGGCATGCTGCCGCGCGCCACCGGTTCGCGCACCAAGCGCGAGGCGGCGCAGGGCAAGCAATCCGGCCGCACTCAGGAAATCCAGCGGCTGATCGGCCGGTCGCTGCGCGCCGTGGTCGATATGCAGGCGCTGGGCGAGAACCAGATCACGCTCGACTGCGACGTGCTGGAGGCCGATGGCGGCACCCGCACTGCCTCGATCACCGGCGCCTATGTGGCGCTGGCCGATGCCATCAAGTGGCTGGAAGCTCGCGGCCTGACCAAGGGCCCGGTGCTGCGCGACTCGGTGGCCGCCGTTTCCTGCGGCATCTATCGCGGCACCCCGGTGCTCGATCTCGACTATCTCGAGGATGTCGAGGCCCATACCGACGCCAACTTCGTCATGACCGGCTCGGGCAAGTTCGTCGAGATCCAGGGCACCGCCGAACAGGTGCCGTTCAGCCGCGATGAGCTCGAGAGCCTGATGGGGCTCGCCGAGCAAGGCATTGGTGAGCTCACCACCATGCAGCAAGCGGCCCTCAGCTGATGGCAGCCAAGCTCACATTGCGGCGCGGCGACCGGCTGGTGCTGGCGACCCACAATGCGGGCAAGCTCGCCGAGTTCAAGGAACTCCTGGCGCCGTTCGGGCTCGACCTGGTGTCGGCCGGCGAACTCGGCCTGCCGGAGCCGGTCGAGACCGGCACCACCTTCATCGAGAATGCCCGCATCAAGGCGCATGCCGCCGCGGCCGCCGCCAACAACCTTGCGCTGGCCGACGATTCCGGCCTGTCGGTCGATGCCATCGGCGGCAAGCCGGGCGTCTATACCGCCGATTGGGCCGGCTCCAGCGCCCATGGCGGTCGCGACTACATGGTCGGTATGCGGCGCGTCGAGGATGCGCTGCAAGGCGTCGGCGCCAGCACCCCGGGCGAACGCCGCGGCAGTTTCAACGCCACGCTCTGCCTCGCCCACCCTGACGGGCGCGAGGTGATCTACGAGGGCAAGGCCGAGGGCACGCTGGTCTGGCCGCCGCGCGGCGACAAGGGCTTTGGCTTCGATCCGGTGTTCATGCCCGATGGCTACGACATCACCTTCGGCGAGATGCCGTCCGAGGCCAAGCACTCCTGGGCTCCGGGCAAGGTGGGCCTGAGCCACCGCGCCCGCGCTTTCGCCAAGTTCGTCGATGATGCATTGGGAGGCGGCGTTGAGCACTGAAACGTTCGGCCACAACTCCGTCGACCCGCGCTCCAACGGCCTGTTCGGCGTCTACGTGCATTGGCCGTTCTGCGCCGCCAAGTGCCCCTATTGCGATTTCAATTCGCATGTGCACCGCGGCGAGTTCGACGAACAGACCTATGTCGAGTCCTACGCAGCCGAACTGGCGCATTTCGCCAAACAGGCGCCCGGCCGCACCGTGCAGTCGATCTTCTTCGGCGGCGGTACCCCATCGCTGATGGACCCGCGCTCGGTAGAAGCCATCATCGACGCGATCGCCAAGCACTGGGTTATCGATCCTCGCGCCGAAATCACCCTCGAGGCCAATCCGACCTCGGTGGAAGCCGAGCGCTTCCGCGGTTATCGCGCCGCCGGCGTCAACCGCGTGTCTCTGGGGGTGCAGTCGCTGCGCGAGGGCCCGCTGGCCGAGCTCGGCCGCCGCCACAGCGTCGATGAAGCCATCGCCGCGGTGCGGCTGGCGCAGTC
>JAEUMC010000855.1 GCA_016793415.1 Devosia sp.
GAGCTCAACGGGCTGTCGAAGGAGCGGGCATCGCTGTTCGACCGCGCCGGAGCCGGCGCCGGGCAGGTGCAGATTCCGATGGCGGTGCGCGAGCTGATCGCGTTCAAGCCGCTGAACCTGATGCACAACCCGTGGCCGATGAAGGGGCCGTTCGACGCGGTGTTCTGCCGCAACGTCGCGATCTACTTCGACAAGAAGACGCAGGGCGAACTGTTCGCCCGGCTCGGGGCGATCCTGGTGCCGGACGGGTTCCTCTATATCGGGCACTCCGAAAACCTCGGCGCCGGCGGCGCCAATTTCCGGCTGGTCGGCAAGACCATCTACCAGGCACGCGCACAGTTGAAGGCGAGGGACGCAGCATGAGCATCATCAAGGTTCTGGTGGTCGATGACAGCGCCCTCATCCGCGAGGTGCTGAGCCGGACGCTGGGCAAGGACGGCGATATCATCGTGGTCGGCACTGCCGAGGATCCGATCGATGCGCGCTCCAAGGTCAAGGAACTCAACCCCGACGTGGTGACGCTCGATATCGAGATGCCCAACATGAACGGGCTGCAGTTTCTCGACAAACTGATGCGGCTCCATCCGCTGCCGGTGGTGATGGTCTCGACGCTGACCACCAAGGGGGCGAGCGAGACGCTGCTGGCGCTGGAGCTGGGCGCGGTGGATTTCGTCGCCAAGCCCAATGCGACGCTGTCGGGCGGGCTCGATGCGTTCGGCGAGAACCTGCGCCAGAAGGTACGGGCGGCCGCCCATTCCGATGTGAAGGGCCGCGCCATGAAGGCGCCGACGGCCAACGTGCCGGTGCGGACTGCGGCGGCGCCGAACGGCGCGCTGATCGCCATCGGCGCCTCGACCGGCGGGGTCGAGGCGATCCGTGTGGTGCTGAGCCAGATGCCGCCCGACTGTCCGCCTGTCGTCATCGCCCAGCATATGCCTGCCGGCTTCACCAGCCGCTTTGCCGGCCGGCTCGACGAGCTGACCGAGTTGAAGGTGGTGGAAGCCGAGGACCGCATGCCGCTGCTGCCTGGCCACGCCTATGTGGCGCGCGGCGACTTTCACCTCAGGGTGGAGCGGAGTTCGGGACAGCTCAAGTGCCGGGTGACGCAGGACGAACTGATGTCCGGTCACCGGCCGAGCGTCGATGTGCTGTTCGAGTCGGTGGCCAAGACCGTCGGCTCGATGGCGGTGGGCGCCATCCTTACCGGCATGGGCCGCGACGGGGCGCGCGGGCTCAAGCTGATGCGTGAGGCGGGGGCCTATACGGTGGGGCAGAGCCAGGCTTCGGCGCTGGTCTACGGCATGCCGAGGGTAGCGTTCGAAGAGGGCGCGGTGATCGAGCAGGCGCCGGTCGAAGCTATCGCGGCGCGGCTCGCGGCGGCGCTCACCCGGCTCAAATCCGCAGCATAACGCGGGTTCGGATTGAGGGTTTGGTAACGGAATGCACCTAGGGTTTTACGATACGCGACCCGGGCGTATTTCGGGCAGCTAGAAGGCGCAGCGTAACGATGCCGAAGGCAAGTGCAGTCAGTGTGATGATCGTCGATGACCAGCAGTCCATGCGGGGCATCTGCAAATACATCCTCACCCAGCTGGGTTTCACCAACATCGTCGAAGCCAAGTCGGGGCGCGATGCGCTCGGCAAGCTCGAAAAGAGCAGTGTCGACCTGATCATTTCCGACTGGAACATGGACGACATCGACGGGCTGACGCTGCTGCGCGTCATCCGCAAGCACCCCAAGACGCAGGGCATGCCCTTCATCATGGCCACCGGCCGCTCCGACAAGGAGCAGGTGAAGGAAGCGATCTCCTCGGGCGTCAACAACTACATCATCAAACCGTTCGACGCCTCGACGATGAAGAAGCGCATCGAGGCGGTGATCGGCGTCTTGTCTTAGGCTCACCAACCTCCTGTCGAAGCCATCAGGCCGCCTCCGAGCGGCCTTTGCTTTTGGTGCAAATGGCTGTGCCGACAGGCGTTTTCCGTCGCTCGATGCAATCGACTACACGCTCGGGATGTAATCGACTACATGCCCGGAAATGCTGGGTTTGCTACGCATCGTTCCGTAACACGAAATTAATCGCCCCCTGCCAGTCTTCCTCTCAGTCGTGCACGGGCCTTGGGGGAGGGCCGACGTGATGCGGGCGCCATTGTCGCTGCCCGCCCTCGGCGTTCCCCTCGTGGTCTCGCTGGAAGGGGAGCAGGCGCATGGGGTGGTTTCCAAAGTTCAAGATCGCGCAGAAGCTGCCGCTGGCTCTCGTCGGCTCGGCGCTGCTGGTCAGCGCCGGCGTCGGCATTGCCAGCTACCTGATCGGCTCCAGCACGGTCGACCGGATGAGCATCCGGCAGATGCAGATGGCGGCCGGCGATCGGGTGAAATCGTTCGAGACCTATCTCGGGACCATCGAGGCGGACCTGGTGAACCAGGCCTCGGCAGAGAGCGTCCAGACGACACTGCGCGACTTCGCCATCGGCTGGGGCCAGTTCGCGACGGCAAAGCCCGCCGCCGATCCGGTCGCCACGCTGCGCGGCGCCTATATCGACAACAACCCGAACGCCGCCGGTTCGCGACAGGCGCTCGACACGCCCGAGCAGGCGCCGGGGGCCAAGAAGTGGAACTACGATTTCCTCCACTCCAAGGTGCATCCGAACTTCCGCCGCCAGCTCGAGGCGCGCGGCTATTCCGACCTGTTCCTCTTGGATCCGAAGGGTAATCTCGTCTACTCGGTGATGAAGAACGACGATTTCGCGCGCAATTTCGGCGAGGGTGGCGAGCTCGCCGATAGCGGGCTGGGCCGGGCCTTCCGCTCCGCCGCAGCGTTCACCGAGCCGGGCAAGGTGGCGTTCGAAGATCTGAGCCTCTACGCGGTGGCCGGCATGCCGGCGAGCTTCCTGGCAACGCCGGTGTTCGACGCACGCAACAAGCTGATCGGGGTGATGGCGATCGAGATGCCGATCAGGCCGATCAACCAGATGATGCAGGACAATGCCAATCTGGGGCGGACCGGCGAGAGTATTCTGGTCGGCGCCGACAAGCTGGTGCGTTCGGACTCGGTGTTCTCGGAGGGCAACGACACGCTCAGCGCCAGCTACGATTATCCGGTCGTGGATGCTGCCCTCGGCGGCAACCAGGCCGATGGCCTCACCACCGACTATCGCGGCATGCGGATGATCGCCACGGCGCTGCCGGTGGAGTTCAACGGCGCCAGGTGGGCCATGGTCACCACGATGAGCGAGGATGAAGCCTTCGCGCCGGTGGCCGAGATGCGCAACACCATGCTGCTGGTCGGTGGCGCGCTGCTGGCGCTGGCCGCGGTGATCGGCCTGCTGTTCTCGCGCAGCATCTCGAAGCCGATCAGCCGCCTCACCGAGACGATGGGGGCGCTGGCCGAGGGCAAGCTCGACACCGAGGTGAAGGGTGCCGGCCGCAGCGACGAGATCGGCGACATGGCGAGGGCAGTGCAGGTGTTCAAGGAGAACGCCGTCAAGGTCACCGAGATGACCGAAGGCGAGCGCGCCGCCTCGATCCAGCGCCGGGCCGATCGCACCGAGATGATGCAGACGCTGCAGCAAGCCTTCGGCGAAGTGGTGGACGCGGCAATCTCCGGCGATTTTTCCAAACGCGTTGAGGCCGAGTTTCCTGATGCCGAGCTGAACGCGCTGGCGCACGGGGTGAATGAGCTGGTCGAAACCGTCGACCGCGGCATGCGCGAGACGGCCGAGGTGCTCGGGGCGCTGGCCCATACCGACCTGACGCAGCGGGTGCGCGGCGACTACCAGGGGGCGTTTCTGAGGCTGAAGACCGATACCAACGCGGTGGCCGAAAAGCTCGGCGACATCGTTATGGGGCTGAAGCAGACCTCGCGTTCGCTGAAGACGGCGACGGGCGAGATCCTGTCGGGCGCCAATGATCTCAGCGAACGCACCACCAAGCAGGCGGCGACGATCGA
>JAEUMC010000461.1 GCA_016793415.1 Devosia sp.
GTTACCCGAGCAGAGGGGATTGGGGCACTCTGGGGTGCCGGATAGGGGTCGTCGCGGCCTTCCGGGCCGTTACTTCTGACTCAGATGTCCCGCGAGATGGGACATGTCGTAACCCGCATTCGCCGCCGCCGAGATGATCTCGGAAGCCGACGCCTTGCCGGCCTGGCTCAACGCCCACAGGGTCGTCGAGCGCGTGCCGGAGCGGCAGTAGCAGAACACGGGGCCGGTGCTCCCCTCGAGCACCTGTTTGGTCTGATCGACCATCTGGGCGCTGATGCCCTCGCGGCCGAGCGGAATATAGTGATAGGCGAGGCCGGCGTCGTGCGCCGCTTGCTCGATCGTCGCGCTGGTCGGCTGATCCGGGGATTCCCCGTCCGGCCGGTTATTGATGATGGCGACGAAACCCTGGGCCTTTATGGCGGCCACATCTTCGGGGCTGATCTGCGGGGACACGCTCACGTGGTCGTTGATCCGCTTCACGTCCAAATCACATACTCCGATAGATATGCCTGGGTCTTCCCGGGAGCCTTTATAGACATCGGCTTGTCCGTGAGGCAAGGCGCGGCAGCGCCAGCCCTAAGTCTCACGACTTTGGGTTAGGTGTTATGGAACGACTTGCGCATGTAGACCGCCTTGCCGTTCATGAAATCCTCGATCCGGTCGACGACGAAGCCGATCCGGCTGTAGAGCGCGATATTGCTCTCGAACACCCCGTTGGTGACGAGCCGCAGCTCGGGGAAACCGGCCGCCAGCGCCCGGGCCTCGGTGAAATCAAGCAGCATCCGCCCGATACCGCGCCCCTGTGCCGCCGGCGCCACCGCGACATTGTCGATCCACAAATGGTCGGGGTGCGGCACCGTCTCGATCAGCCCCAGGATGGTATCCCCCTCCACGGCCAGGTCGAACCGATGCTCGCGTACCGCCTTTTCGTAGTCGACCCGCATCGGCATCGGCTCGCGTCCGAGCAGCGGCACCCACTTGGCGTAGGCCGCCATCACGATGGCAGCGATCGCTCCCGCCTCGTGCGGTTCGGCAAGGCGGATCTGGACGGAGGTCTTGGCGCTCATGCCTACACGCCTACGCTCTCAGGCCGCCGAAGCAAAGCGCGACGAACGCAGCGGCTCCGGTCGCGCCAAGAGGTACCCCTGCAGCGCCGTGACCCCGGCGCGCTGCAGGAACTGCAGCTGCTCGGTCGTTTCCACGCCCTCGGCGATTACCTCGACCTTCATCGAGCGAGCAATCTTGGCGATCGAGGAGACGATCAACCCATCGATCCGGCTCTGCGGCAGGTTGGCGACGTAGGAGCGGTCGATCTTGATGATGTCGAACGGAAAGCCTCTGAGATACTCGAGGCTGGCGAAGCCGCTGCCGAAATCGTCGATCGCCACCCGCACGCCGAGCGCCCGCAGCGCCTCGATATTGCTCAGCTCCACCGTCCCCGATTTGAGCGGCAGCGACTCGGTGATCTCGATGACGAGCTGGCTGCCGCTGATCCCGGTTTCCATGACGATATCGGCGAAGCGCTCGGCGAAATCGCTGCGCCGCAACTGCACCACCGAGACGTTGATGCCGACATGCGGCGTGCCGAGCCCGGCAAGATCGGCCGCGGCGCGTCGCAGCACCCAGTCGCCCAGCTTGTCGATGAGGTCGGACTGTTCGGCAATGCCGATGAAGTCGTTCGGCGGCACCTGCCCGCGCACCGGATGCTGCCAGCGCAGCAGCGCTTCGTGGCTCATCAGCGTCGTGCCGTCGGCGGCAAAGATCGGCTGATAGTGCAGCTCGAGCTCGTTGAGCAGGATTGCCGCGCGCAGGTCGCGCTCGACGAAGCGCTTGTGCCGCTCATCGGCCATCAACTCGGCTTCGAAGGCGACCGTCGCAGCCCGCCCTTCCTTCTTGCCCTTGTAGAGCGCCAGGTCGGCCTTCGAGATCAGCTCATCCAGCTCGGCGGCGTCCTGCGGCCACAGCGCCACGCCGATGGTCGCCGACAGCCGGAGCGGCCGCCCGTCGATGCTGATCGGCTGGCCCAGCGTCGCGAGGATCTGGTCGCCCAGCCGCACCAGGGCCGGGCGGCTGTCCTGGCCAACCAGTGCGATGCCGAACTCGTCGCCACCCAGGCGCCCGATCAACGCCTCGGGCAGCAGCGTCTTCAGCGTCTTGACCAGGTGCACCAGCGCCGCATCGCCGGCGCCGTGGCCATGCGAGTCGTTGAGCACCTTGAGCTTGTCCATGTCGATCTGCATGTAGGCGACCGGCCGGTCGTTGCCGTGGAGGCTCTCCTTGAGGGCGCTGAAGAAATACGAGCGGGTATGCGCGCCGGTCAGCGCGTCGCGATAGGCGAGGTCGAGCAGTTGCCGTTGCTCCTCGGCGGCGCTCTCGAGTTCCTGCTTCAGCCGGACGTAGCCCCAGCGCAACAGCAGCAACAGGCTGGCGCCGGCCAGCACCCGCACCACCACCATCTCGATGGCCCTGGGGTCGGTGAAGTAGCCGAGCAGCGCCACCACGCCGGTCACCACGATCAGCGCCGTCACTCCGGCGAACACCAGCCGATAGGTCCTGATGACTTGCTGCAGCGAGGCTTGGCGTTGCAACGAATAGGCCTCCTGGCTCGACTGGTGATCGGTGCGCACAATCGCGCGCAGCCTCCTCCCAGAAGCTTTCGGAACACCTAACGGCGAACGATTATGACAACGAATACAAGCGCCTAGAACGATCCGTCCGACGTTCGCCCGCCGAGCCTAAGCAAGCTTCGTGACAGTCCATTCACAGCCGTTGCTGCATCGACAGGCGTGGCTAACCAGGCGTTACTGCGGCGCCGCTTCGGCTGGCTGCTCGAGCGGTGGCAAACCCACCCAGGGGCGCCAGATTTCGCTGCGTTCGGCGATAAAGCGGTCGGCGACCGTTTCCACCGTCGCGCCCGCCTCGCCCAGTTGCTGCAGCATCAGGTTCATTTCGGCGAACGGCATCCGCGCCCGGCCGAAATAGGCCGCCACCTGCGGTGCATCGAGATAGACCCACTCGGCCAGCGCCACTACCACCGGGTCGGGCGCAAACCCTGTCGGGGTCGGCGACGCGCAGGCGGTGCGCCCCATGCACAGGAATGCATCCCGATCATAGGCGGCGAGCGTCACCGGCTTGAAGGCGAACTGCGCCAGCACCGCATTGGGCTGCCAGTAGTAGAACAGGATCGGCTCCTTCCGCCCGACCGCCTCGGCGATCAGCGTATCGAGTTCGAACCGGTTGGCCGGCTCGACGATATCGAACGACTGGTCGAGCCCGTAGGCCCTCAGCATGTTGCGGTTCACCACCGCGCAGCCCCAATCCACCGGACAGGAGATGAACTTGCCCCGTCCATTGCCGTCGCCGAACTCGGCGGCATGCGCCTTGAGCCCGTCGATGGTGGTGACCTCCGGCCACTGCGCCGCCGCATAGTCGGGGACGAACCAGCCTTCGAAGGTGGTGTCGGCATAAGGCGTGCCGGCCTGCCGCACCTTCTGGCCCTTCATCGCGGCGTTCCAGATGTCGGCGATCCGCCCGATCCATAGTTCCGGCGCTACGGCCGGCTGGCCGGTGGCGCCCATCGATGAGCCGGTGGCCGCCAGGTCGCCTTCCTGCACCGCGACATTGCAGAGGTAATTGGCGGTGAGCAGCCGCGAATGCACCTCGGCCAGCAGCGCCGACGACGGCCACGCCATGCGGGCGATGGCCAGTTGCTGCGTACCGCAGGGCGGCGGCGGTGGCGCCTCGCCGATCGTCGGATCGGCCGCGGCGCCTGCGGCCGGTGGATCGAGCGTCTGCACCGACTCCTGTGCGAAGGCGGCTTGAGCCAAGGCTCCGCCCAGCGACACGGTCAGTGCGAGAATGGAAAGGCAGCGGAGCAGCTTTGTCATCGGAGTGGCGCGAGGAACGGAACCGGAGGTCGAACTTATAGGGCCGGAACCTCGTAAGACAAATGCCCGGACGGGCTTTTACCACTTGATCAAAAGCGGATGACTCGCCTTCGCAATTTATGCAATATCGCGCGCAGTGGGGCATGGGTTGTGCCCCCGTTGATTGTTGCTTCGATGGAGACGGCGGTAAACAACGCCGCACGGCGGAGTGACTTTGCAGAGGGACATCATGAACAAATCCAGTATCCTTGGCCTCGCCGTTGCCGCGACCGTGCTCGGGCTCGCAGTTCCGGCGCTCGCCGAAGACGTCAAGGTCGGCATTCTCGGCGATCTGACCGGGCCGATCGAAAGCCTGGCTCCGCCGATCGTTGCCGGCGCTCAGCTCGCCTTCGACCAGGTCAATGCCCAGGGCGGCATCCTTGGCGGCGGCAAGATCGTCTCGGTTACCGGTGACTCCGCCTGCGACCCGTCGGTTGCCGGCCCTGCCGCCGACAAGCTCGTCAACACCGACCAGGTGACCGCCATCGTCGGCGCCTTCTGCACCGGCGCCACCATCGGCGCTGCCACCGCTGCCGGCATCCCGGGCGGCGTCGTGCAGATCTCGCCGTCGGCTTCGGCCCCGGCGCTCACCACGCTCGAAGACAACGACCTGGTCTTCCGCACCACCCCGTCGGACGCCTTCCAGGGCGTGAAGATGGCTGACCTGCTGATCCAGAAGGGCATCAAGGACGTTGCCGTCACCTACGTGAACAACGACTACGGCAAGGGCCTGGCCGACGTGTTCGTCGCCCAGTTCACCGCCAATGGCGGCACCGTGTCGGCCAACATCGCGCATGAAGACGGCAAGGCCGACTATCGCGCCGAGCTCGGCCAGCTGTCCTCGGGCGGCTCGCAGAACCTGGTGATCCTCGCCTACGCTTCGGGCTCGGGCAAGACCGTGCTGCAGCAGGCCATCGAAGGCGGCGAGTTCACCGCGTTCGTCGGCGGCGACGGCATGATCGGCGACGACCTGGTGACCGGCCTCGATCCGGCTGCCGTCAACGGCAAGATCATCGCCACCCGCGCCGGTGCCTATACCGGCGCCTCGGCCGACGCCTATATCAAGATGGCGACCGATGCTGGCCAGGACCCGGCGGCGACCTATGCTCCGCAGGCCTACGATGCCGCCTTCCTCCTCGCTCTCGCGATCGAGAAGAACGGCTCGGCCAAGCGCGAAGGCCTCTCGGCCGCGCTGCGCGAAGTCGCTTCGGCTCCGGGCGAGAAGATCCTCCCCGGCGAGTGGGCCAAGGCGCTCGAGCTGATCAAGGCCGGCACCGACATCGACTATGACGGCGCTGGCGGCCCGGCCGATTTCGACAAGGCCGGCGACGTCGACGGCATCATCGTTGAAGTCGACGTGCAGGACGGCAAGT